>DAIMZG010000094.1:0-6679 GCA_036734065.1 Catalimonadaceae bacterium | reverse complement strand
GACCACGACTTGCAGGGGCTGGAGAACCTTTCGCTCATTCCCGGCACGGTGGGGGCGGCCCCCATGCAAAACATCGGGGCCTACGGCGTCGAGCTGAAAGAAACCTTCGTGGAGCTAACGGCCGTAGCCGTGGCCGACGGCACCGTGCGCACCTTCGACCGGGCCGCCTGCCGTTTTGGCTACCGCGACAGCGTCTTCAAACAGGAAGCTAAGGGTCAGTACGTCATCACGAGTGTGACCTTCGAGCTGCGCCGCACGCCCGTGTTCAACGTGTCGTACGGGGCCATCGGCGATACGCTGGCCGCGCGGGGCATCACCGAATTGTCGGCGCGGGCTATTAGCGCGGCCGTGGTGCACATTCGGCAAAGCAAGCTGCCCGACCCGGCCAAAACGGGCAACGCGGGCAGTTTCTTCAAAAATCCCGAAATTCCTACCTCAGCCTTCGAACAGTTGCGGGCCGACTATCCGGAGGCACCGGGTTTTCCGGCGGCCCAAGCGGGTCATACCAAAGTGCCGGCGGGCTGGCTCATCGAGCGGTGCGGCTTCAAGGGGCGGCGCTTCGGGGCGGTGGGCGTCCACGACCAGCAGGCCCTCGTCTTGGTAAACCTGGGCGGCGCCACCGGGGCCGAGGTGGTGGCTGTGGCCCAACAAATTCAGCAGACCGTGAGGGAGCGGTTTGGCATTGACCTGACGCCCGAGGTCAACTTTGTTTAGGAGGCGTGGCGCGGCGTGCTCCGGCGGGGCGGGCGGCGGTACTGGTAGTGAATCAGCACGATCTCGAGGGCGCGGCGCGTGGCCTCGTTGATGGGGTAGCGCTTCTCGCTCATCTGCGCGTCAATGGCCATCATCTGAAAATAATAATGGCGCATAATGGGCACATCGCCTCCTTCGGCGACCCACTGCGTGGCCCGGTCATAGTCGGGCGTAAGTTCTTCTTTCATCACTTTGCAGGCCACCAGCTGGGGCTGTCCGTACTTGTCGAGCATAGCGGCCGCACCAAACAGGCGGCAGATCAGGCCCCGGTGGGCATATTGCGTGCAGCCGCCCCGCAACGAAAAAGGATTGAAAAGGGCGCATACCGGGTCGTCGGTGCGCTGCGTAAGCCGTTCGTACCAGGTCTCGGCCTGTCCGTCAAGAAAGGCATTGAACGCGAAGGGTAGCATTTCGAGGGGCGTGGCTTCCACGTCGGGCTTGTGGCAACAGGCCGAGCAGCCTGCCTTGCACCCCAGTCCCGTGGCCTGGTGAAACTGCTGCGTGTGCGCCTCCAGCACCCGGAACACGCGCTCAACGGCTTTTACTTTGCGGACAATGGACATGAGGATCGAGATGATGAAACAGGAGGCACGCGCGAGGGATGCCTAGTGAATTAGTTTCGGGACAAGACCCGAAAGCGAGTGGCAGCGGCGGGTATCCGGACGTTACAGCTGACAAATATACGCTAATGCGCAGGCAGTTTGGTGCAGGAGACGCCCTGTCAAATTCGAAATTTATCGCCTACATTCGTATCATACTCCCTAGACCAAAGTACCCAACGTACGATGATGCTACTACCCCTATGGATCGGTGGGTGGGTGTGGGCCCTGAGCCAGTGGGGCTCCCCGTTGGCCGTCGAGCACTTCTCGGCCGAGCGCCTCGCCGATGGCGTACAAATTGAGTGGCAATTGGCGGAAGAAACCTCCGAAATGCGCTTTTTGCTCTGCAAGCGCTGCGCCGACGACGCCCAGTTTGCCCCCATCGCCGACCTGTCGGCCTCCGGTCAGGGGCGCTACGCCTTCACTGACCACCAACCGCCGCCGCAGGAAGCCCACTACCGCCTGACTGTGCGTACGCCGCAGCGCGAGCAGCACTTTTTTACCGAACTGCCCACGGCCTCGTCGCCGTGGCAACGCGCCTGGTCGAGCATCCGGCAAATGTTCCAAGCGCCATGACTACGCCCGCGCCGCATTGCTTGCTCGACCACCGCCAAATCAGGCAGAAAATCAAGCGGTTGGCCTATCAGGTGTACGAGCAGCACCACGCCGAGTCCGACCTGGTGTTGGCCGGCATTGTGCCGAGCGGCTACCGCCTGGCCCAGTTGCTGCGCGACGAATTGCTGGCCATTGCCCCGCTGCGCGTGACGCTGGTGGAAGTGACGCTCGACAAAAAATTGCCCGCACAGCGCGAGGTAGTGCTTAGTCTGCCGTCCGAGCAATTTAACGAGCGCGTGGTTGTGGTGGTGGACGATGTGCTCAATACGGGGCGGACGCTGGCCTACTGCCTGCGGCCTTTTCTGGAAGTGCGCCTGCAGCAGTTGCAGGTAGCCGTGCTGGTCAATCGCGACCACCGCCGCTTTCCCGTGGCGGCCGACTACGTAGGCTACGCCCTGGCCACTACTTTGCAGGAGCACGTCCGGGTGGACCTGGAAACGGAAAACCAGTACGGCGTCTATCTGGAGTGATGGTGCGGGGCCCCGTAGGGCCGGGCCCTGTCTGCCTCGGCCAAGCGCAAAAAAAAGGGTAATCACGCCCTTCTGGCAGTGATCACCCCTTACTACTACATCAAACAACTATCTTCAGCCGCCGTTGGGCAGTGCCCGTGGCGGCGTCCAATACTCAATGAAACTGCTCGGCCTCGGTCGAGCCGGAGAGGGCTCCCGTGGAGGCGTCGCGGTTGACCACTTGCTGCACGGCATCGAAATAGCCCGTACCTACGAACTGCTGGTGCTTGACGGCCCGGAAGCCTTTTTCAGCCAAGGCAAACTCTTTTTGCTGCAGTTGCGAGTAGGCATACATGCCCCCCTCGTGGTAGGCGCTCGAAAGCTCGAACAGGGCCGTGTTGAGGGCGTGGAAACCGGCCAGCGTGATGAACTGGAACTTGTAGCCCATGTCGGCCAATTGTTCGCGGAAGGTCATCATGGTGCGGTCGTCGAGGTTTTTCTTCCAGTTGAACGACGGCGAACAGTTGTAAGCCAGCATCTGATTGGGGTACTTCTCGTGGACGGCCTGCGCAAATTCGCGGGCCTGACCCAGGTCGGGGCGCGAGGTTTCGCACCAGATCAGGTCGGCGTAGGGCGCGTACGAAATGGCGCGGTCAATGGCCTGGGCCAGACCGGGCTTCACGTGGTAGAAGCCTTCAGACGTACGGCCACCGTCGGCGATAAATTTCTGGTCGCGCTCGTCAATGTCGCTCGTGAGCAGGTTAGCTGCGTCGGCGTCCGTGCGGGCGATGAGCAGTGTCGGTACGCCCAGTACGTCGGCGGCCAAACGGGCCGCGTTGAGCTTGCCGATAAATTCCTGCGTGGGCACCAGTACTTTGCCGCCCAGGTGGCCGCATTTCTTGGCGGAAGCCAATTGGTCTTCGAAGTGAACGCCGGCCGCTCCGGCCTCAATCATACCTTTCATTAACTCGAAGGCGTTGAGGTTACCGCCAAAGCCCGCCTCGGCGTCGGCGATGATGGGGGCCATCCAGTGCACGTCGCCTTCACCCTCGAGGGTCTGAATTTGATCGGCCCGCGTGAGGGCCTGGTTGATGCGCCGTACGACAGCGGGTACACTGTCGGCCGGGTAGAGGCTTTGGTCAGGATACATGTGCCCCGACAAATTGGCGTCGGCCGCCACTTGCCAGCCGCTGAGGTAGATGGCTTTCAGACCGGCTTGCACCTGCTGAATGGCCATGTTGCCCGTGTAGGCACCCAAGGCGGCGACGTAGTGCTCGCTGTGCAACAAGTTGTAGAGTCGCTCGGCACCCATGCGGGCCAGCGTGTGCTCGACGCGAAAGCTACCGCTGAGTTTGATAACCTCTTCGGCACCGTACGTACGTTCTACACCCTTCCAGCGGGCATCGTTCTTCCACGCTTGTTCCAGCGCGTTCACTTTTTCTGTATGACTCATGGAAATCTCGTTATGTACTCTTTATGGAATGAAAATGAAAAGACAGTTATCAGGCCAGGTGCACGTAGGCGAGCAGGGTGAGGAAATCCTCAAAATCGTCGCTGAGCACCAGTTCACGGAAAAGGTGGGTAGCTTTTTCGAGCGTGGCGGTGGGGTACTGGTCGCCGACCATTTTCCGGATGCTGGCCAACTCTTCGTCAATGAGGCGTTCGATCAGCGGAGGGGTGATGGCCGTGCCGTCGCTGAGGGTGATGCCCTCGTTGTGTAGCCACTGCCACACCTGAGCGCGCGAAATCTCGGCCGTGGCCGCGTCTTCCATCAGGTTGTAGAGGGCAGCCGCTCCCGTGCCTTCCAGCCAGGAGGCGATGTAGAGAATACCGACGTTGATGTTGGTACGCAGTCCTTTTTCGGTGATGTGGCCGCCTTCGATCTGGAAGTTGAGCAAGTCTTTGGCCGCCACCGACACTTCTTCGCGTAGGCGGTCTTTCTGGTGCGGACGCTCGCCGATCACCTCGTCGAAGGCTTTCCTGGCCACGGGCACCAAGTCGGGGTGGGCCACCCACGTGCCGTCGAAGCCGTTGCTGGCCTCAAATTCTTTGTCGGCTTTCACTTTCTCGAAGGCCTGGCGATTGACTTCTTCGTCGCGGCGACTGGGGATAAAGGCCGCCATGCCACCAATGGCGTGCGCGCCCCGTTTGTGGCAGCTCTTGACCAGCAGTTCGGTGTAAGAGAACATGAAGGGCACCTTCATGGTCACCTGCACGCGGTCGGGCAGCACGTAGTCGGGGTAGTTGCGGAATTTCTTGATGGCGCTGAAAATGTAGTCCCAGCGACCGGCGTTGAGGCCCGCCATGTGGTCGCGCAGTTCGTAGATGATCTCTTCCATCTCGAAGGCGGCCATGATAGTTTCGATCAGGACGGTGACCTTGATGGTACCGACCGGAATGCCGAGGGCCTTTTGCGCGGTCACGAACACGTCGTTCCAGAGGCGGGCTTCGCGGTGGCTCTCCAGTTTGGGCAGGTAGAAATACGGCCCCGAACCATTGTCGAGCAGTTGCTGGGCATTGTGAAAAAAGTACAGGCCAAAGTCGAACAATGAGGCCGATATGGATTGGCCTTCGATGGTGACGTGCTTTTCGTCGAGGTGCCAGCCGCGGGGGCGTACCTTGAGCACGGCCGTTTTTTCGTTGAGTTTATACTGCTTCTCGCCGGCCGAGAAATCCACTTGCCGCCGGATGGCGTCGTAGAGGTTGGCTTGCCCGTCGAGACAATTGCGCCAGGTGGGCGAGTTGGCATCCTCAAAATCGGCCATGAATACACTCGCGCCGGAATTGAGGGCGTTGATGATCATCTTGCGATCTACGGGGCCCGTGATTTCCGTGCGGCGAAATTGCAGATCTTGCGGAATGGGCGCTACTTGCCAGTCGCCACTGCGTACGTGCTCGGTCTCGGGCAAAAAGTCGGGCATTTGCCCGCGGTCAATGGCTTCCTGACGCAGCCGACGTTCGGCCAGCAACTCGTGACGGCGAGTGTCAAACTGCTTGTGCAGTGTTTCTATAAATTCGAGGGCTTCGGGCGTCAGAATGCGCTCATCGGCAGACTGAATGGGCGCGTGAATATCCAGCGATTGAGGAGTTATCATACAAGTAATGACAATTTTTGATGAAGCAGTACACAAATATAGGTAAGGAAAATCTAAAGCGAAATTTCGCTAAAAACTTTTCTTCGCCGTAAACTACGCCGTGCCCTCAGCGAAGGTTCGCTGAAAAGACCACGATTGCTATTTTGTATGTTTTTAGTTAAATAGAGTGCTCATCATTCTGCCTACCCATTACCCATGCCACACCCTGCCCACATCAGCGAAGAAGTTATCCGCCTGATCCTTGGCCTGAAAATCAAGCAGCTACGTACCGAAAAAAATATCAGTCTCACTGACTTGGCCACGGCCACGAGCATTTCAGTTTCTTACCTGAATGAAATTGAAAAGGGGAAAAAACACCCCAAACCCAGCAAGATTGCGGCCATCGCCGATGCCATGGGCGTGCCCTACGACTGGCTGGTGTCGCTGCAGTTGAGCCGCCACCTCAAGCCCGTAGGCGAGGTGTTGCAGTCGAACCTGCTGCACGAACTGCCCCTCGACCACTTCGGGCTGGACTTGCACCGATTGGTGGACTTGTTTGCCACGGCCCCGGCCAAGCTGAGTGCCTTTGTCAACACCATGCTGGAAGTGGCCCGCGGCTACGACCTGACCGTCGAGCAATTTTACTTCTCGGCCCTGCGCTCTTATCAGGAGATTCACGACAACTATTTTGAGGACATTGAAAGGGCCGTCGAGCAATTTTGCGAACGCTTCGGCTTTGACCCGGAACAGACGCCGCGCCCGGCCGAACTGGAGGTGGTGCTGCAGCAACACTTCGGGGTGAGCGTCGAGCGGGAGGGGTTGGGGGGGCGTCCCGAACTGGGGCGGCTGCGGTCGGTGATGTTGCCCGCCAAGGGCAAGGCAGGGGCTCGGCTGCTGCTCAACCCGCGCCTCAACAACGAACAGCGCGCGTTTGCGCTGAGCCGGGAACTGGCCTTTCAGTTTATGCTAATGCAGCCCCGGCCCTACACCTCCTCGTGGGTGAAAATTGGCTCTTTCGACGAGGTGCTCAACAACTTCCGGGCCTCGTACTTTGCGGGCGCGCTGCTGATCAACCGCGACTGCCTGGTGGAGGACTTGCAGACACTTTTCGACCAGCCTCGGTGGGAACCGGCCCGTTTCGTCGAGATCATGAACCACTACCGGGCCACGCCCGAGATGTTTTTGCACC
>DAIMZG010000093.1:0-6686 GCA_036734065.1 Catalimonadaceae bacterium | reverse complement strand
CGGCCACGCCCACCACTTCGCCCGTCTTTTCGTAGAGCACCTTGCCGTATTCGCTATAGCCCATCGTGAGCGACTGCGCAAGCGGATCGGTCAGGTCAAACTGCCGGACAGCCTGTTCGTTGAGCACAAAGGCCGATTGGCGGTCGGTAGCCACATCTTCCGAGAAGGTACGCCCCTGGCGACAGCGCATGCGCATCACCTCCATAAAGTCAAAGTCCACGTACAGAATGCCCTGCGGGACGAAGGTGTTTTCGCCCATCCGCACCGGAAAGCCGTAGGCATTGGCTTCGCCGGGCACCCAACTGGCGGCCGTCACCCGCGCGTCGGGCACACGCTGGGCCAGCGCGTGGCGGAAAGTTTCGTAGCCTTCTAGCACCGCCTGGGCACCGAGCACGGGCAGGGCCACCACCCGCTCCGGCGCGTAGCCGAGCGACTTTTGCTGCATGTAGCGCAGTTGCCCAAACACCACCAGCGTGCAGATGATCAGGCCGATGGAGATCGTAAACTGGCCCACCACCAGCCCCTTTCGCAGGTATTTGCCACCCAATCGTTGGGTTTGCTGTCGCAACACGCCGATGGGTGTGAACTGGGTCAGGAAAAAGGCCGGATAGGCCCCCGACAGCACGCCCACGACCAGCCCCAGCAGGGCCAGCGTGCGCCAGAAAGCGCCGCTGCCGTAGTCGAAGCCGAGCGCGTAGCCCGAAAGCTGGTTGAAGAAGGGCAGCACGATTTCGGTCAGTCCCACGCCCACGGCGAGCGCCGCCAGCGTGATCAGCGTAGATTCGCAGAGAAACTGCGCGATGAGTTGCGCGCGCCGCGCCCCGATCACCTTGCGCAAGCCCACCTCGCGGGCGCGTTGGGCCGACTGCGCCGTGGCCAAGTTCATGAAGTTGATACAGGCGATCAACACCATAAACACCCCAATCAAACCAAACACATATACCAGGTTGGCCCGCCCTTCGTCTTCGCCCTCGCCGTACAAGCGCAGGTCGGTGAGGGCCTGCAATTCGGGCTGGGCAATGGCTACTTCGCCTTCGTTACGGTACTGGCGGATGAACGTCAGCAACCCATCCGCGTTGAGCCGATCGGCCATTTGGGCGTCGTGGAGCTTGACGTACGTAAACGTGGCCGGCCACCACCAACTGTCGAATTTGGGCACCCGGTAGGTCTGCCGGAGCAGTTCGAAGGGAGCCATCACGCCGGGCCGCTCCGAGACGTGGGCGGGCCAGTCGGCCACCACGCCCGTCACCTGCACATCGAGGCGGTTCTCGATCCGCAGGGTCTGGCCCAGGGCCGGGCCGTCGCCAAACAGCCGCGCCCGGGCCGAGGCAGTCAGCACCACCTCTTGGGGTGTGCGCAGGGCCGTTTGGGGGTTGCCCTCCAGCCACGTGCCCGGAAAAAAGGTAAAAAACGTGCTGTCGGCGTAGGCAAAGGCCGTTTCGCGGTACTGAAACGATTGCCCGTCGGGGCGCAGCACGCCCACCACTTGGGGCGTTTTGTGGATGCGCAGCGCCGCCGCCACTTCGCTGAGGTCTTTGGCCAGGGCCGGGGCCATGTTGGGCCCGCAGCCGTAGTTGCGGGTTTGCTGCTGGGTGTTGAGTTGGTTGACCCGAAAGATGCGCGCTGCGTCCGGATAGGCCCGGTTGAAGTTTAGCTCGAACCGGAGCATGGTGGCGATCAGCAAGCCGCCCGCGATGCCCACGGCCAGGCCCACGACGTGCAGTACGGTGTAGGGCCACTGGCGCGCCAACCGCCGAGCCGCAATCTTGAAGTAGTTACGCCACATAGCACGTAGTTTGGCGAGCCGTTGTCGGGCAAGGGCCCTTGGTGAAAATATTCTCCGTGGACACTCGCAAATGATTGACCAACGCGCCAGAAGGCCACTGCGGGCCGATTTGGGAAAAGAAGTTATCCGTTTTCGGACAATTTGTGTCCGTGGCCGAACACGCAAATAACCACACCCGGAGGTAGCGCGTTATGTGAGTGCGTTGCTAAATCAACTCCTTGCATGAACTACTACGAACGCGAGCCGGCGCAACGGCTCCAGCTCACTACCCTGGGGGCCCTCCGTGCCGCCGGCTATCATCCCAAACCCATCAAACAAGAATTGCGCGACAACCTCATTGCCCGGTTGCAACGACGCGAAAGCCCCTTCCCGGGCATTTACGGTTACGAAGAGTCGGTAATCCCCGACCTGGAACGCGCCATTCTTTCGATGCACAACATCAACTTTCTGGGGTTGCGCGGGCAGGCCAAAACGCGCATGGCGCGCATGATGACTCGCCTGCTCGACGAATACGTGCCCGTGGTGGCCGGATCTGAGCTTAACGACGACCCCATGCGGCCGCTTTCGCGCTACGCCAAAGACCTCATCGCCGAACACGGCGACGACACGCCCATTACCTACTGGCACCGCGACGAACGCTACACCGAAAAGCTCGCCACGCCCGACGTAACGGTGGCCGACCTGATCGGCGACGCCGACCCCATCAAGGCCGCTACGCTCAAACTGCCCTACTCCGACGAGCGCGTCATCCACTACGGCCTGATTCCCCGCTCGCACCGGGGCATTTTTGTCATCAACGAGTTGCCCGACTTGCAGGCGCGCATTCAGGTGGCCTTGTTCAATATTTTGCAAGAAGGCGACATCCAGATCCGGGGCTTCAAGGTGCGCCTGCCCCTCGACATCCAGTTTGTCTTTACGGCCAACCCCGAGGACTATACCAACCGAGGCAGCATCGTAACGCCCCTCAAAGACCGGATCGAAAGCCAGATTACGACGCACTACCCGCTCACGCTCGAAATCAGCCGTAAGATCACCGAGTCGGAGGCGCGCATCAAGCCCGAACAACAACAGAAAATTTCGGTCAACGACCTGAGCCGCGACCTGATCGAACAGATCGCCTTTGAGGCCCGCGACAACGAATACGTGGACGCCAAGAGCGGCGTCTCGGCCCGCCTGACCATCTCGGCCTTCGAAAACCTGATGAGTGCGGCCGAACGCCGCACCCTCCTCAACGGCGAGCGCGATACCTACGTGCGCGTGGCCGACTTCTGGGGCATCATTCCGGCCATCACGGGCAAGATTGAACTGGTGTACGAAGGCGAACAGGAAGGCCCCGTCATCGTGGCCCAAAACCTGGTGGGCAAGTCTATCCGCCGCCAGTTTACCAACTTTTTCCCTGATCCCGAGAAGGCCAAAAAGCAAAAGAACAAGGCCAACCCCTACCAGCGCATCATTGACTGGTTCGGCGAAGGCAATGCCGTGGACGTACTCAATGACGCCGACAACGATACCTACCGCAAGGCCCTCAGAGCCGTGCCGGGGCTGGAAGACCTGGTGGGCGAGCATCACCCCAAGCTGGATGCACCAGCCCGCTTGTTCATGATGGAGTTTGCCCTGCACGGGCTGGCCGAATATTCGGTGCTGAGCAAAAACCGTTTGCAGAACGGCTTGCAGTTTCGCGACCTGCTCAGCAGCATGTTTTCGCTGGGCGGCCTAGAGGGCGACCTCGACGACGACGATGACGAATTCCGCTGACTATTGCCGGATCAGGCGGAAAACCTCCGTGCGCACCGGGGTGTAGATACGCAGCCAGTACAAGCCCGGCGGGTACGCCCGCAAGTCGGCCTGGCGGGTTTGTCCCGAGTGTTGCTGCAGTGCGCGGCCCGTGGCATCGTGCAACACCCAGTGGCTGATGGCTTCTCCGGGGGGCACTTTCAGGTGTATGTAGTCGGCAGTCGGGTTGGGATATATCAGCGTGCGCGCGGGCACACCTGCGGGGGCTACGCCAGCGGGATCATACACGCCCGTGGCGGCGAGGTTTTCGGCAGTAGTGAGTTGATTGCGCCCCCCCAGCGATTCGCGCAGTGTGGTACGCATCCGGACTTTTTGGTCTTGGGTAAACATCCGGCCTTGCAGGGCATAGTCCATGTGGTTTTGCACGTTGTCGAGCGAGCCGCACGAGTGGGTCAGCAGCTCGGCCCCAATCGTGTTGCCCAAGGTGTTGGGGGTATCGGCCAGGCCGTCGTCGTCGTCGCAGTTGAGCGAATCGCCCACGGCCCTCGTGGGGCTCCAGGTATGAAAAAGGTGGAGGTAGTGCCCCACCTCGTGCGTAAGCAGGTGCCGCAGTTCGGGAATGCCCGTACCCGTGTCGCCCACCGAATTGTGCATCAGCACGATGCCGTCAAGTTCGGCCGGGGCGTCCGGAAACTCGGCGTAGCCCCCAAACAGAAAGCCTTCTAGTTGGGCCACCAGCCAGATGTTGAGGTACTGCGCCCGGGGCCAGGGGTCAGCGCCGCCCGTTTGCGCACTTTTGCACGCCTGCCAGCCGAAACTGCTGCGCGTGGTGGCCTGCCGGACAATGCCCGTGGTGACTTGGCCGTCGGGCGTGCGCCGGGCCAGTGCGAAGGTGATGCCCACGTCGGCCACCCGGCTGCGGAAAGTGTCTATCACTTCGTCGCGCTGCGAAGCCGCAGGGCGGAAATCCTCGTTGAGGATGTCGAGCGCACGGTAGATTTGGGCATCTGAAGGGGCGCTTGCCCCCTGCTGGTACAGCACGTGAAACACCACGGGGACGGTCAGCAGGGCGTCGGTGCTGTCGGCCGACAGCGAGTCGCGGGACAGGGCCCATTCGGGGGGCGGGGCCTGACGCGCCGCGCGTGCGGCCTGCGTACCGCAATAGGAATAGCCCGGCGGCAGAAAAAAGCGCTGGCCATAGGCTACACTTCCGCACAGCAGGCTCAGCAACCAGCAGCAATGCGCACAGCGTAACAACAAGGGCTCCGGGGGTTTATGTGTCCACTTCGATGTCAAAAGCTACCATATCTTGCCCGGCTTTCCAACCCCGGGTGCGGGTTCGCCCGACTTCCAGCGGTAGCCTTTCACGGCCATCGGGATAAGGCCCAGCACGGGTACGTAGAGCCACAACATGCCGGGGTGGCGGCAGACCGCACGCCAAGTGGCTTTCCACCACGGTAGCGGCCGGGGGCCTTCTTCTTCCCGCACTAGGTCGGCATAGGCCGCCACGGCATCCATTTGTTCGAGGGCTTCGCCGTGCTGCGCACGCAAGCGCTGATAGCGGCGGTCGAACTCGGCGAACACAAACGGCCAGGCAAAGGGCAGGTAGGCCCACGCCTGGTGTCGGTATTGCCGCACCGTACGCCAAAGCGCCCGCCAGTCGTAGGGGCGTTGCCCCAGGCGAGCCGCCGCTTGGTGCAGGTCGGCTTGCACCTGCCCCTGAATGCGGTCGCGCAGAGCGTAGATATCGGCCTGTGTGAGTTGCTCGTAGGGCTTGTCGGTCATTTCCCAAGGGCGAATAGACGCGCCGCGTACGTACGTAAGCTGGGCTGGCATGCCGAAGTAAAAGATCCAGGGTTGCACCAGAATCAGCAACGTGAGCGGCCCCAGCGGCAAGAACGGAATACCGATGCGGCGCATCAGCCGATTGAGCGGTTCGTAGCTGTAGCTGGTCGGGTTGATGTATTCGCCGTTGATGCAGCCAAACGGCACGATGGCCGTGCGGTGCTGCAAGCTCAGCCACAGCGCCGACGTCGAGAGCCGCTGCAACTCGTAGCGGTGGTTGAAGCCTTTGCCGATCCCGTAGATGCCCTCCGGATAGACCAGCACGTGGCTTTCGGTGTAGCGCATAACGGTCTGGAAATTGAGGCGCGTGGCGTCAATCCCGCCGGCCCGTCGCCAAAAGTTGGGGAGCAGAAACGGGTTCATCAGGCGCGTCTTCGAGAGCAGCGGCGACGTCAGCGGCCGGGCGATGCGCGTCGGGTCGAAATCGTAGCGCTGGCAGAGGGCCGAAGAAAACACCATGGCATCCCAGGGGAAAGCCATGCCCGAATGATTACCCGCCAGAATCAGCGGGCGATCCGGGTTGTTACGCTCCGGAAACTGATCGGGCCCAAAACCTACCAGACGCACGCGAAAATAGCGCCGGGCGATAGGCCCCACCACGTAGTGCGACAACAAGCGGGGATAGGAAACACGAAAATGCCGGGTCAGTACGTCCTGGTTGGCCACCATTTCGGGGGTAGGCACCTCGTCGGGCGGGCCATCGGTCAGGACGGGCGAAACCGTATGGGGGAGGGTCGTCATGGTTTTCGGATGGAATATTGCCTTGGCACTTGCCGCTTCGGCATGGTAAAAAAGGCTGCTCCGGGCAGAGCAGCCTCCAACGGATTGACCGACACCTTACTGCGCCACCTCCTGCGCCTGCAACTCGCGGCGCAGTATCTTGCCTACTGTGGACTTGGGCAGTTCGGTTCGGAACTCGATTTTGCGCGGATTCTTGTAGGCCGTCAGGTGCTCTTTGCAGTAGGCCTTGACGCGCTCAACGGTCAAGGTCGCGTCGTTTCTGACGATAAAGACCTTGACGGCTTCACCCGATTTGGCGTCGGGCACGCCCACGGCGGCCACTTCGGCTACGCCCGGACAGCCGGACAGCACTTCTTCGATCTCGTTGGGATAGACGTTGAAACCCGACACCAAGATCATGTCCTTCTTGCGATCTACTATTTTGTAGAAACCATCTTCGAGGGCGATGGCGATGTCGCCCGTCTTGAACCAGCCGTCGGCGTCGAAACTCTTGCGCGTGTCTTCGGGGCGCTGCCAGTAGCCGCCCATCACCTGCGGGCCTTTGGCGCAGATCTCGCCGGGCTCGCCCATGGGGGCTTCG
>DAIMZG010000092.1:0-6798 GCA_036734065.1 Catalimonadaceae bacterium | reverse complement strand
GGTTGGCGTGGTAGATGTCGGTGGCCGACATGCGCATGCCCAGGGCTTTCATGTCCGGCTCGTTGAGTTGCTTCAATAAGTGGAGCATCCACATGCCTTCGTCGGCACGGGCAACGGTGGCCAATAGCCAGCAGAGTAGAAAGCCCAGCGGGCGCAAACGAACAGGGGTCATAATAGAAAGAGAAATATTACGCGTGGTCGCGTAAGTCATAACTTAAGATTTGAAGACAGGCAGGCGGCTGATGGCGAACCGCTTGGGGTTCAAGTTAGAAAATCTCCTACAACTCAGCCCTAGGCGCTGCGTATCATAATCGTATAGAAACGATAAAAGCGCTGACCTACCTTACGCCCATGTTGGTAAAATGGCTCAGCAATTTTAAATAATATCAAATTAATGTTTTATTTTTCATAAGAGATAATTTTCAACGCCTACTTTCAAACCGCCTTTACCATGTACACACCACTTTATCAGGGTCCGCGCGGCACCGAAGTTATTTACTACCACCCGCACGAGCAGCACCTCATGCTGCGCCTTTCCGGTACCATTCGTACCAGTCAACATTACAAAGAGGCCTTTACGCGCTTGCTGCAACTTGTCCGCGAGAAAAATTGCCCGCGGGTGATCCTCCACGTCCGTGACCTGCAAAATGCCCCGGTGGGCGGGCGCGCCTGGCTGATTGCACAATTTGCGCCTGTGGCTTTCCAGCACGTCGGGCGGTCGCTGCGCGTAGCCTTTGTCCACTCCGAAAACCGCTGGCAGCAGTGGGCCAGCCAGGCGATCCTGGCAGGGCTCTCGCAGTTGGGCGCGGGTTTCGAGTGGCGCAGTTTTGCCCGCACGCGCGAAACGCTGGCGTGGCTGGGGAGCGCGGGGGCAAAAGCACAAAGACCCGTACCCCCCATGTCCACCATGGGGCAGTTGCCCCTGGTGAGTTAGCCGCTAAGCGGCTGTGGGGGCTCATGTCGCTGACCTTTTTCGGACGAAGGCATGCCCCCAGGCTGTCATTGGCGATTTGCCGCTGAGGGATAATCAGTAGGGGGTTTTCCAAAAAAACACAAAATAAATTTTGTGCGCTAGCAGATTTGGCTACATTGGGGTGTCACGCAACCTACACCACCATGTCGTACCGTGCTACCCGCCTACTGGCCCATGGCCTGATGACGCTGGGGCCTTGCCTAGGCATCACCAACTTGTGGCTCATCGCTGAAAATGCGCATTTTGCTCCTTGGCCCGTTTTGCCGCCCACCACGGCGGGTGGGCACTTTTTGCTGGGCTTCACGGCCATGAGTTGTATGCTGGGTGGGCGGCGGCTGCTCCGTCGCTACGGCTCATCCAGACCATCGGCAAGCAGTGTATAACTACGCCGTGGCACAGTGCGCACGAGTCCTCGGAGGTTTGGGGGTCAGAACACTTTTGGCGTGGGCGTGCGGAGCTTCCGTACAATAAAAAGCCGATGAGTAGGCAGGGACCTCGTTGTTTAGACCAGCCTACCACCGCTCATCGGCTCACACAAATATACTTAAGTATTGATCTAATTGTGGAATGAGTCTGAGAAGTACTCCTTTCGCTCAAAAAACGTGTGGTGATCGTTTTTGCAATTTCTGAGTAGGGTGTCAACGGTCGAAGGATAGCCGCTGCCCCGGCTGGCTTTCGTCGAATTGGCCTTTGGCATACGCCAAATGGCCCGACACGAACGTGTGCGTGACGCGGGCGCCGAACGTTTGCCCCTCGAAGGGCGACCAGCCGCATTTGTAGTGCAGCCCATCGGCCGTGACCACCTGGGGCTGATTGGGGTGCAAGACCACCACGTCGGCCCAGTAGCCCTCGCGCAAAAAACCCCTTTCGTGTACGCGGTACAGGGTGGCCGGGGCGTGCGCCATCTTTTCCACTACTTTTTCGGCCGTCAGTTCGCCCTGGTGCACCAATTCCCACATGGCGGCCAGGCCGTGCTGCACCAGCGGCCCGCCCGAGGGCGCCGCAAAGTAGGGCTGCGCCTTTTCTTCGCGCGTGTGCGGGGCGTGGTCGGTGGCGATTACGTCAATGACGTTATCCCGAACAGCCTGCCGGATGGCCGCGCGGTCGGCGGCGGTTTTAACGGCGGGGTTCCATTTGATGTGCGTACCGTGGGTGGCGTAGTCGCCGTCGGCAAACCAGAGGTGGTGGATGCAGGCTTCGGCCGTGATGCGCTTGTCGGCCAACGGGCGGTCGGCGGCAAAAAGGGCCAGTTCGCGGGCCGTCGAGATGTGCAGCACGTGCAGGCGTGTGCCGAGCTCGTGGGCCAAGGCCACGGCCCGCGACGAAGACAAATAGCAAGCTTCGGCACTGCGCACGAGCGGATGGATGTGGGCGGGCGCGTCTTCGCCGTACTGAGCCCGAAACTGGGCCGTGTTTTGCCGGATGGTCGCCTCGTCTTCGCAGTGGGTAGCAATCAGCGTGGGCGCATCCCGAAAAAGCTCCCGCAACGTTTGCTCGTCGTCCACCAGCAGGTTGCCCGTCGAAGAACCCATAAATACCTTGATGCCGCACACCCGCCGGGGGTCGGTGCGCAGCACTTCGGCCAGGTTGTCGTTCGACACGCCCATGTAGAACGAATAGTTGGCCCGCGACACCTGGGCGGCGCGGTCGTACTTTTGTTGCAAAAGGGCTTGCGTCAGGGTGGGCGGCTGGGTGTTGGGCATTTCCATAAAGCTGGTGATGCCCCCGGCGACGGCCGCCCGCGACTCGGAAGCTAGGTCGCCCTTGTGCGTCAGGCCCGGCTCGCGAAAGTGTACCTGGTCGTCAATGAGGCCGGGGAGCACGTATTGCCCTTCGGCATCAATCACCTTTTCCCGGCCTTGGGCTGACAAATCGGGGGCAATCTGGTCAATGCGGCCGTTGCGCAGGCGAATGTCGGCGGCGTAGGTGCGCCCTTCGTTGATGAGGGTGCCATTTTTGAGGAGGAAAGCAGACATGTACAAAGCGGCTGATGATGCGCCAAAATAATAAGATATTGCCGTTTCAATCCTGCGTTTATCTGGAACAGCCTGCACAAAGCGCCCGAAGTGATACCGCGCAGCAAGTATTGACAGGCCGTTACCGGATCGCCCAACCAAATTTTCCCATGCCCTACCCCTCCCTGACTGCACGCGTTTTTCTGATATTGATGTTGACGCTGGGGGGTGTGCTGACTGCCCGGGCACAGAAGAATCGCCCGTCCGAAGCCGTGGTGGCCGGGGCGCTCGACACGCTGCTGGCGGCGCTGGCGGCGCGCGATTTTGCCGTGCTCGAGCCGCGCATTGCGCCCAACTTCCGCTACACCGCCTACGAAGGGCCACTGGCCCGGCACCTGATTAAGCAGACGGTCAATGGTTATCGCGAAGCGCCCGACCGGATCGAGATTGCGCGCACCGAGCTGGAGGGCGTTGGCTTGCGCGTAGCCGTGGTGTTTGTGTATCCGAACCGGCGAATTGCCTATACCCTGCGCATGACGCCCGAGGGCCAGTTTGTCGAAATTCCCATTATGCCCGCCACGGCCGAATCGCCCGACCCGATCCGGGGCGTGCGCGAAGACACCGCCGCCGCCCGGCGCACCCTTCCCGCCTACTTCGAAAGTGCTTTTATAGATGCCAACGGCTTGCTGCTTGTCGAAGGCACGGCCGATGGCCGCCAGGGCTATTTCCTGCTCGACAATACGCGCGCCGAGCCTTGTTTGCATTACCCCCAAAAAACCGCTCCCAAAAGGGTACGTGTGGGTTCGCTGCGCTGGGAAAGCTACGAATGGCGCGACACGGAATTGCCCACCGAAGACCTGAGCATCTGGGAGACGTGGGCGGGCAAGCCCCTGCTCGGGGCTTTGGGCTACGCGCACCTAGAGCCCTACGAGGTGGTAATTGACTACGCCCAAAAGCGTTTGGAACTGACTCTGCTAGCCGCCAATGGTCAGGCCATTGCGCCCCCTTCGGAAGTACGACCCGCTCCTGCCGATTCGCTGGGCTTTTCCCTCAAAGACTATTTGCCGATTTTTTCGGGCGGCTTAGGGGGAAACCCGGTGCGGATGGGTCTTTCGTTGCGTGCGCCCTACCACCAGATTCGCTCGTCCTTGCTGTCCCCACTGGGGGAAGCTTTCCGACCGCTCGGGCCGGACACTTTGCTGGGCGGGGCGCAGACCGAAGGGGGCGAGGTGGCCCCCGTGCTGATCGGGACGTTGCCGGCCACCACCTGGAAGGTGGTGGTCCGGCCCGAAGCGGCGTGGGCCGCGGAGATGCCCGCCGCCGCCGATGTCTGCGTCGGGACGCCGTGGCTGCGTGCGCAACGTGTGGCTATCAATTATAAAATCCGAAAAATCTACTGGTGGGCCGAGTAGCCACCTCCGCGCTATGCGACCTCTCCTGACCCGCCACCGCCTGCAACTGTTGGCGGGCCCGTTGCTCTTCCTGATCATCCTGCTCTTTTTCCGACCGCCGGGTCTGAGCATCGAGGCGCGGGCCGTGCTGGCCACTACGGCCTGGGTGGCTACTTGGTGGGTGACAGAGGTGATCCCCATTCCGGTTACGTCGTTGTTGCCCATTGTGCTGCTGCCCCTTTCGGGGGCGCTGTCGGTCCGCGTAACGACGGCCGCCTACGGCGATGAGACCATTTTCTTATTTCTGGGAGGCTTTCTGCTGGCTATCGCGATGGAGAAGTGGAACCTGCATCGGCGCGTGGCTTTGCTGATTATCGCGGGTATCGGTACCGATGCCCGACAGATCGTGCTGGGTTTTATGGTGGCGACGGCCTTTATTTCGATGTGGATATCCAACACGGCCGCCACGATGATGATGCTGCCCATCGCCCTGGCATTGATCAGCGAGATGACCAGCTTCGACTTGGCCACGGCCGACAGCAGCGGCAGCAAGGTCAAGTCTAATTTTGGCCGTGCCTTGCTGCTGGGCATCGCCTATGCAGCGTCCATCGGCGGGCTGGGCACGCTGGTCGGCACGCCCACCAACGCCATCTTTGCCGCCGTTGTCCGGCAGATCTACCAGACGGACGTGTCGTTTGCCAACTGGATGCTGTTTGGCGTGCCCATCGCGGCGACCCTCACCATGATTTGCTGGTGGTACCTGGTGTACGTGGTTTTTCCGCCCCAACTGACCACTGGTGCCGGGCGCCAGGCCCAGATCCGGCAGCAATTGCAGGCCCTCGGGCCAATGACAACCGAAGAGCGCCGGGTACTTCTGATCTTCGGCGCCACCGCTTTTGCCTGGATCACGCGGGGCTTTTTGCTGCAGCCTTTCTTGCCGGGCATTAGCGATGCCATCATTGCCATTGCGGGCGGCGTGGCGTTGTTTATGGTGCCCGCCCGGCGTACGCCCTCGCCCCTGCTCACCTGGGACGTAGCCCCCCAACTGCCGTGGGGCTTGCTGCTGCTTTTTGGCGGCGGGCTGGCCCTGGCGGCGGGCTTTCGGGCTTCGGGATTGGCCGACTGGATCGGTACTCAACTGACCGTTCTTTCGGATGTGCCCTTCTGGCTGATCTTGCTGCTGGTGATTTTGTTGGTGAACTTACTGTCGGAGGTGACCTCCAACGTGGCCACGGCCACCATGATCTTGCCCATTTTGGCTTCGTTTGCGGCCGCGGTCAACGTCCACCCCTACGGCCTGATGGTCGGCGCCAGCCTGGCGGCTTCGTGCGCTTTTATGCTGCCCGTGGCCACCCCGCCCAATGCCATCGTGTTCGGCTCGGGCTACATCGAGATGAAAGACATGATCCGGGCAGGCTTGTGGCTGAGCCTGATTTCGGTGGTGGTCTGCACCCTATTCGTGTACGTACTCATGCCCCTGGTATGGGGCATTGATTTGCAGGAATTTCCGGCCGCGCTAAAGCCTGTCGGCGCTCAGGGCGCAAAATGACGGGCGAGCGAATCGGCCCGCATGCGGCCTGCGGCCACTACCCGGCCATCGCGGAAGAGGTAGTGCTGGGGCAACCCACGAATGGTATCGGCCGATGTGGGGTAGAACAGTCGGTGCACTTGGGTGAGTTTTTCAAACTCCTTGTCCGTACCGAAGGCATCGGCGCTGAGGATGTAGGCCGTGCCCGTGTAGCCCGCCTTGCCGAGGTGTTTGCGAATGCTGGCCACGTGGTAGCTGCTCGACACGTAGCGCAACCGGAGCTGGTACTGATCGGCCAGCCCCTGCTGTTGCGGCAGTTCGTCGAGGCAGTAGGCGCACCAAGGGGCCCACATCACCAGCCAGGTGGGGTCAACTCCGGCCACCAGGGCTTGCAGCTCGGCGGGACCCACTTCTTCCAATACCAGTCCGGTAACAAAGTCGGTCCGTTGGGCATCGGTGACCCGGTCAGAGCCGTCGTTGTCGAAGCGGGTAGGTGCGATCACGATGCAACCGCTGAGGAGGAGCAGGAAAATACTTTTCATCAGTCGTACAAAAAGCATGTGTCTCCAAGGTAGCATTTATTACGCTTCCAAGGTGGCGTTTGTAGAAAATGTTGTATAACAAATTCCTGCCGACACTGCTATCTCACCCCCAACCACTTTTGCCCGTCGGGCGTCAGGTTACCCGACACGAGTTGGTAGCGCCGGCGCGGATCGGTGCCGGGCGTCACAGTCAGTTCGCGCAGGCGGCCCATCCGGCTGATGGTGAACGTGAGCGAGTCGTTGGCCGACTGCACGCCGAGCAGGGTGCTCAGGTTCTGCTGTATCCGGTTGCCGTTGAGGGCCAGCAGTTCGTCGCCTACGTTGAGCCCCCCTTCGGCGGCGGGGCTGTCGCGGTACACATTTTTGACTAACAAAGTCCCGCCCTCCTCGCTGGTCGTGAAACCCAGGT
>DAIMZG010000091.1:0-7065 GCA_036734065.1 Catalimonadaceae bacterium | reverse complement strand
ACCCCCGGGCCGTCGCTGAGTACATCGCCCGTTTTGGCCACGTCGAAGGGCCGCGCTTGTCCGCTCATTTGCATCTCGCCGTGGAGGCGGTCGGCTTCGTACTGCACGCGCATTTGCGTAGGACCTTGCGTCATCTGGCGACTTACGGGCCGCAGGTGCTTCTGTGTCCAGACACCCACGTCGGTGGCTTTGCCCATGGCCGACTCAGTTTGGTCGGTGACCACCCACTGCTGGCCGTCGGCCTTGACTTCACGCCGCATCTTCATAGCCATCTGCTGGCCGCTCACCTTGACGGTGACCTGGTAGGGCATTTGCCCGGCCTTGAGGTCACCTGTGGGCGCGGGCAGCTCGCGGACGGGCTCGGCGGGGGCCGCCGATATTTCTACCTTGTCCACGTCCACCAGAATCTTGAGCATGCGCGCCTCGACGTCGGCAGGCATACTGGCTTGGTATTGTCCTTGCAGGTGCTGGGCCAGAAACTGCTCGGCGTAGGCCAGCATGGCCATGTTATTGACCGGATCAGCAAAGCCGTGCCCCTCGTCGGGCGCGTTGATGTAGGCCACGTTGCGGTTGAGGTCGCGCATGGCCACCACAATCTGCTCCGATTCGGCTTGCTTGACGCGCGGGTCGTTGGCACCCTGCACCACCAGCAGCGGCGCTTTGATCTTGTCGGCCGCGTTGAGGGGCGATTGGCGTTCGAGTTGGGCCTTGCCTTCGGGCGTGTCAGGGTCACCCATCCGCTCGGTGAAGGTTTTGCGCCCCGCCTCCCAGTAGGGAGGAATGGAATTGAGCAGCGTAATCAGGTTGGAGGGGCCCACGATGGACACCCCGGCCGCGTACACGTCGGGCGTAAAGGCCAGTCCTGCCAGCGTGGCGTAGCCGCCGTACGAGCCGCCCATGATGCCCACGCGCTGCGGATCGGCAATGCCTTCGCTGACCAAATGCTTGACGCCCCAGGTGATGTCGTCCTGCATCAGGTCGCCCCATTGTTTGTTACCCGCGTTGAGAAAAGCCTTGCCGTAGCCCGTCGAGCTGCGGAAGTTGGGCAGCAGCACGGCGTAGCCCCGGTTGGCCAGAAACTGGGCGTAGCCATTGAAGCCGAAGTAGTCGCGCGCCCAAGGGCCACCGTGGGGCATCACGATCAGGGGCAACTGCGTGCGCCCGCCATTTACGGGTAACACCAAGTAGGCAGGAATCTCCAGTCCGTCCGACGAAGGATAGGTGATGGGCTCCATCTTGGCCAGCTTTTCTTTTTTCAGAGCCGGACGCGGCGTGTACTGCTCGATGGGCTTGCGAACTTTAAAATCATAGAAATAGACCGTGCCCGGATCGTCGTCGTTCGAGACGGATACGAGCCACTTCTGCTCGTCTTTGGTGCCCGACACGAGCGAGATTTCTTTCTGGGGAAACTGCTGTTCGAGGCGGCGAAATTCTTTTTCAAACCCCTTGTCGCGGAAGTAGCGCCGGGTTTTCTCGTCGGTGTAGGTCGTGTAGCGAATCTCGCGCGTTTTGCTCGACACCGAAACGCCGCCCAGGTCCACTTTTTTCTTGGGGTCGCCTTCGATCTGTTCCGTACGACCCGTTTTGGGATCGAGCAGGTAGAGTTGGGTCAGGTCCTGGTCGTCGCCTTTGTTGGAAACGAGATAGACGCGCTCGTTGCGCTTGTCGAAGGCACGCGGGTAGCAGGTTTCGAACAGGGTACATTCGTAGATTTTGGTGGTCTGGTCGCCGTCCACGCGCAGGATCTCGGTGCTGCCGTTGGGTGCCGAGCGGGTGGCCAGGCGGAGTTTATCGTCCCAATCAAACTCAAAACCCGTCAGGCGTTCTTGGTTTTCTTTAATGAGCGTGAGCTTGCCCGTCGAAATCTGAAGGCGGTAGAGGTCGTGCCAGGAAGCATCGCGGTCGTTGAGGCCCACCCACATCAGGTCGGGGTTTTTTTCCGAGACGTGGTAGATCAGGGCGCGGACGCCGTCGCGGTTGGTCAGGTTGCGGGCGGTCGGCACGCCCGTGGCCTTTTCGGCGGCGTCGCGCGGGTCAGCGGCATAGACGTGGTAGTTCTCGTCGCCGCCCTTGTCTTGCACAAAGAGCACAAAGCGGCTGTCGCTGGTCCAGAAGTAACCGCTGATGGGGCGCAGGGTGTCGGCCGTCAGGGGGCGGGCCTGGTCGAAGGGCTCGTCGAACTTCTTGATCCAGATGTTGCGCTTGCCGCGGTAGACTTTCAGGAAGCTGATCATCTGCCCATCGGGCGAAATCTGCCCGCCCGAAATTTCGGGATCGCCAAAAAACAGCGCCCGGTCAATCAGGTCAGCGCCCGCGTCTTTGGCCAGGCCGGGCTGGGTCATCTCCTGCCCGCGCGCGAATGTGGCCAGTGCCATAGATAAGAAGAGTAGTGCGAAGGTTCTAGCAATCATAACAATAGTAAATTGTACAATGGTGATGCATTTAGTAAGGTGTATGCCTACAAATAAAAACATTTTGGCAAAGAAACCACGGGGCAGAAATGACCAGCGGGCCGCCGTGCGGATTGTCGGGGCTTCAGAGCGACCACAACGGCCGTAGCCGGTCGGCGTAGGTGCTGCCCGAAGTGAGGGCCGTGCGCGGCTGGTCGCGCAGGTGCAGCACGTAGCGGCCGTTGAAGTGCTTTTCGAGTTCGCCAATGTAGGCCCGGTGGACGATGGCCGAGCGGCTGATGCGGATAAAGGTGGGGGGCAGGCGCGCCTCGAGGCTGGTGAGGCTCTGGTCGAGCAGGTGGCGTTGCCCGTCGGCCGTGCAGAGGGTGACGTATTTGTCGTCGGCCAGCAGGTGACTGATTTCGTCGAGATTGACCAGGCGGATGCGGTCGCCCCGGCGGACGGGCAGGGCCGTCAGGGGTGCGGCCTGGGGCACTACCTGGGCCAAGAGGTCGGCTACGCGCTGCGAAAAAGGATCGGCGCCGAAGCGTGTGAGTTTCTCGACCGTCTGGGCCAGGCGGTCGGGTTCGATGGGCTTGAGCAGGTAGTCAATGGCGTAGGTGGCGAAGGCTTGCAGGGCGTGGGCGTCGTGGGCCGTCGTGAAGATCACGACGGGCCGGTAGGAGAGGGCCGCCAGCACCTCGAAGCCGTTGCGGACGGGCATCTGGATGTCGAGGAAGAGCAGTTCGGGGCGCAGGGTTTCGGCCTGCGCCACGGCTGACTGGCCGTCGTGCGCCTCGCCCACCACGTCGAAGGTAGTGGCGTAGGGCGTCAGCAGGCGGCGCAATCGGCGCCGGGCCAGTTGTTCGTCGTCCACCAGCAGGGTGCGGTACATGGGCTTATTTTTCCGACAAATTACGCAAAGCCCGGCGACCCGTCAATCTGCAAGACCATAAACCGCCCGGCGTGCGCCTTCGTAACCAAACACAAATAATATACTTTGCTTTGCACCCTTCTTCCCAAAAAATACTGCGCCGGAGCCGCCGCCCCGTCGTGTGGCTGGCCCGAAAAGTAAGAAACCCGCTGCGGCGGCTCAAATTAGCCACCAAGCAACGGCTGGGCTGGCTCGACGTGCCCCAGATACTGGTGTACCGCAGTTTTGCCCACCAGGGTGACTTTTGCGTGCAGGGCCACGTGATCGAGTCGGCCGGGCTGGCGCGCCCCCAGCCACGGCATACGCGGTGGCAAAATGCCCTGGCCATGCTCAAGCGCTACGCCAGCGACTACATACCCGGTATGGGCGTGCAACTGCATTACGGCGCGCAGACCTTAGAGACCGAAACCGACGAAGAGGGCTATTTTGAGGCGCACTTCCGGGCTGAGCCCGACGATCAGGTTGCCTGGCAGTCCCTGCGCTGCGCGTTGCTTTACGACGTAGTAGCGGCTCAGCCCGACGTGGAGGCTTCCGGCGAGGTGCTGACGCCCTCGACCTTGTGCCGGTTTGGGGTGATCTCCGACGTGGACGACACCATCCTGATCTCGCATGCCACCGACGCGCTGCGCAAAATCCGGCTGTTGCTGTTCAAAAATGCGTTCACGCGCCTGCCCTTCAAAGGCGTGGCGGCCTTCTACTGGGCCTTGCACCGGGGGCCGGAGGGACGTTGCCAGAACCCGATCTTCTACGTATCGAGCAGCGAGTGGAACCTCTATGACCTGCTGGTGGACTTTTGTGAATATTGGGGGCTACCCAAAGGGCCTTTCCTGTTGCAGGACCGGAAGCGGAGCCTGCGCGACCTGTGGCGGTCGGGCGGGGGCCACCATACGCACAAACTAGACAAGATGCGCCGCATCTTGCACACCTTCGACACGCTGCCCTTCGTCTTGATTGGCGACAGCGGCCAGCGCGACGCCGAACTGTACACCCAACTGACGCGTGAGTTTCCCGACCGGGTGGTAGCCATCTACATTCGCGACGTGGGCAAACGGCGGCGCGAGCCCTACATCCGGCGGCTGATCGAAGAAGTGCAGGCAATGGGGACGGAGATGCGCCTGACGCCTGATAGCGAGCAGGCGGCCCGCCACGCCTTGGCGCGCGGCTTTATCCAGGCGCGGGGGCTGGAAGAGGTACTCCGAGAAAAGCGCACCACGGTGCCCGCCGCATTGGGGCTCTAGTCCAGAAAGTGGAAGTGGCTGCTTTCGGTAGGCTCCAGTTCGTCGAGAATGTCCACAAACTTGTCGCGGGTGATGGGCTTGACGATGTAGCCCGACACGGTGCTCAGGTGGCGGGCGCGGTTGACGTCGCGCTCGTCCACCGACGAACTGATCATGTAGATGATAATGCGTTTGCCGATAGCGGCCTTGAACTGGCCAAACTCTTCGAGAAACTCCCACCCGTCCATCACGGGCATGTTGATGTCAAGAAAGATCAGGTCGGGCAGTGCGTCCGGCTGGTCTCGGTGGTCGCGAATGGTGTGGAGGGCCTCTTCTCCGTTAGCAAAAAATATCAGGCGAGCTACGCGCTGAGAATGCTCGACGGCCTTGCGCACCATAAATTGACTGACGTCGTCGTCGTCAATCACGCAAAGGGTATTAATTTTCGTCATGAATGTGTGAAGTGTTGAATACAATCGTAAAGGTGGTGCCTACGCCCGGCTCGCTGCGCACGAAGATACGCCCGCCGAGGCTTTCCACTTGGTTCTTAGTTAAAAAAAGGCCAACCCCACGGGCATCTTCGTTGCGGTGGAAGGTTTTGTAGAGTCCAAAAAGCTTGTGTCCGTGCCGCTCAAGATCCATGCCGAGGCCATTGTCGCGGCAATGAAGTCGCAAGGAGCCTTCGTGGCGATCGGTCCAGAAATGCACTTCGGGCGTGCGGCGAGGGTCATGGTATTTGAGGGCATTGGTGAGCAAATTGAGCAGAATGCTTTCCAGATAAGCCCGGGGATAATGCACCGACGTGAGCACGTCGAAGTCGTGGGTCACCTTGGCCCCGGTGCGCATGATATCGCCTTGCAAAGAGGCGATCACCCGCTCCAACTCGGTGGCCAGGTGCAAATGAATCCGCTGCTTGCTGATGTCGCGGCGAACGCGAATAACTTCGCTCAGGTCGGCGACCGTTTGGTGAAGTACATTAGCCACTTGCCGAAACTTTTCAATGATAAAGGCTTGCCCTTCGGGCGTTTCTTCTTCGGCGTAAAGATTAATCAAGGCATTTAGATTTCCTACGGGAGAACGCAAGTTATGCGAAATAATATTTGCAAAATTCTCTAATTGCTTATTTTGATCAGCCAACTGGTCCGAAAGGGTCTGCAAATGCGCGACGGTCTCTCGCAGTTGCTCGAGCGTTTGTTGCTGGGCCGATACGTCGCGCGTAATGGCCATTACGCGGGGTTGCGCGGTTTGCTGAAAAGGCACGAGTGTGACGGCGAAAGATTGCCGGGGCTCGGGCACGTGCCATTCGAAGTGCTGAGGTACTTGGGTATCGAGGGCTTGCCGGACGTGGTCGGTGTAGCAATCCAGTACCTGGGCGGGGATGTCCAGGTCGCCGTAGTGTTTTCCGTCGTAGTGTTCGGGATTGGCCGCAGCGAGCGTCCGGATGGCCTGGTTGGCAAACTCGATTTTCAGATCGGGCGTCACCTGGCAAATCACGTCGGGGTGGTGCTCGACCAGGGCGCGGAACTGCGCCTCGCGGAAGCGTAGCTGCGCGTTGGCTTCTTCCAGCGCGGCTGTCTGTTCGCGTATGATGCGCTCAAGTTCGGCGGGGCTGCGAAACTCCATCGCGCGGGGAAGGGCCCGGCCCAGTCCCACCACCGTGGCCCACGACACCACCGCCGTGCCCAGCAAAGCCAGCCCGCTGAAGCGGTACATGGGCACCCAAAAGATGACCGCATCGAGCAGGTGCGTAAAGCCGCAAGTCAGAATAAAGGCGATGAAGAGGAAAAAGATGCCTCGGAACGGCAGTTCACGCCGCTGCCGGACAAAGTAGAACATCAGCAGCGGAATGGCGAAGTAGGCCCCCCAGATGGCCACGTTTGACCCGATGTAGAGCCAACCCTCGAAGTCTGACCAGTTGCCGCACTGCCAGCGCGGCGGATAGTCGCGCGTCGAAAACAGTTTTTCAAAAAAATCAAGCAAAACCTCCATGCCCAAGAAATGTATATGTAAAAGTTGTCTCGCAGGTCTGATCTATTGACCGAACTGCCAGGTAAGCTGGGCTACGCTAATGTGGGAGTAGGTTCGCCAGTTCTAAAGATGATTATAATCGTGCATTGTGCCGGAGGTACGCACGCAATGTTTTTGCGAAAAAAAGCGCATTTTATTTTCAATACGAAATGGGCAAGCGTGTAAAAAAGGGCTTGCGAACGGTGTGTTCCTACCTAGTCTGTTGAAAGTCAATACATTGCTGCTCCGTAGTGCTGTACTTTTTAGTTTAAACTAATTGCCACGGGCGGGCTTATCTTACCTCAGCTGCCCGCTGAGCAACCATTTTGCACCATTTTCGATAGCTACGAAGTTGTATGCTGCTACTGATTATTTTCGGATTGCTCGCCGCGTTGGGTGCACCCTTGCTCCACCGGGCGGCGGGCGTGGCTACGGGCAAATGGCTGGCCCTGGTTCCGCTAGGTATGTTTGCCTACCTGGCCACGTGGATAAAACCCCTGTTGGCCCGTCCCGAACC
>DAIMZG010000090.1:0-7108 GCA_036734065.1 Catalimonadaceae bacterium | reverse complement strand
GGCGGCGGCGAAAAGCGGCGGCCATCTGGCGGGTAGGCTCCAGGTCGCCCGTCAGCGCCGCAATGGCCGCGCGCTGCGTGATGGCGTTAGCTCCGGAGGTGATCTGCCCCTGAATTTTATTGCAAGCCTTGGCCAGCCAAAGCGGTGCGCCCATGTAGCCCAGGCGCCAGCCCGTCATGGCAAAGCCCTTGGACAGCCCGTTGACAGTTACCACCCGGTCGCGCAGGGCCGGCACCGCGCCGATGCTGAAGTGCTCGTGGGTAAAGTTGATGTATTCGTAGATTTCGTCGGCCACCACGTACACCCCTTCGTGGCGGGCCACGGCCTCGGCGATGGCCGTCAGTTCGTCACGGCTGAAAACCGCTCCGGTGGGGTTGCAGGGCGAAGAAAACAACACCGCCCGCGTGCGGGGCGTAATGGCAGCCGCTACCTGCTCGGCCGTTGCCTTGAAGTCGTTTTCCAGCTTGCCGTACACGTACACGGGAATGCCTTCGGCCAACTTGACCAATTCGGCGTAGCTCACCCAATAGGGTGCCAAAATAACCACCTCGTCGCCGGGGTTGATCATGCTCAGAAAAATGTTGGCCAGGCTTTGCTTGGCGCCAGTGGACACGACGATCTGCTCGGGCGTGAACTCGAGTTGGTTGTCGCGCCGAAATTTTTCGGCGATGGCCGTGCGCAGGTCGGCAAAACCCGGCACGGGGGTGTAGAACGAATAGCCGTCGTCAATGGCTTGTTTGGCCGCCGCCCGAATGTGATCGGGCGTAGCAAAATCAGGCTCCCCCAGGCTGAGGTTGATCACCTCTTTGCCGCTGGCGGCCAGTTCGCGGGCTTTTTGCGACATGGCGATCGTCTGCGACTCGTTCATGTTGCGGATGCGGTCAGCCACCGGCGCCGACTGGGTAGGTTGGGATATCTGGGTCATGATGTGAAGCGAAATGGACTGGCCAAATTAGGCAATTCGGTCGTGAGGGGCAAAAGTTAAGCAGGGACAGCCCGAGCGCTGCGCAAGGCTCATTCGAGCTGGCCCGTTTGCCAGTGGGCGCCTACTTGCAAAATGTAGAACACCGTGCCGCCCAGTGATTCGGGAATTTGCCAATTGCTCAGGTGGCAGCCCGCCCCCAGGCGCTCTTCGCTGTACAAACGGGTCAGCAGCCGCCCCTGCTCGTCGTAGAGGCAAAGGTTAACGGGATGCTCGCGGCGAGGTAGTTGGAGTCGAAACCAATAGTCAGCCCGCTGCAAACCCGTAGCAATGGATAAGTACTGGACGGCGGTAGCTGGTCGGGAAATGGCCCGGCGCAGCAAGCCCGACTTGGGCGTAGGCGAGGTGGCCGACTGGGCCGGACTGGGCAGGATGGTCTGCACCCGGGCACTGTCTTGTGCCATGGCGGCGTACATCCCCCCCAGGAAAAACACGGTAAAAAGTAGTCGCATGCAACTGTTCGTTACTACTAGCCTTGACTACTGGTCTTGGCTGATGCCATAAGGTATTCAAAAAGTCAGGGAAACCGAAAACCCACGTTCCGATTTGGGGTTGCCATCCTACTCAACACGTGCACCATTCGTACGTGACAAAGCCTTTTATTATTTATTATGGCATCTGCGGAAGATCACATGCAACGGGCCATCGCGGCGGCTCGGGCGGGGCGTACGCCATTCGGTTGCGTCATTACCCAAAACGGACAGCCCGTGGTGACTGCCCACAACACCGTGCGCACCGCACACGACCCCACGGCGCACGCCGAAATAGTGGCCTTGCGGCAATTGGGACAACAGCTAGGTAGGCACCAGTTTGGCGGCCACAGCCTCTACACCACCGGTGAGCCTTGCCCCATGTGCGCAGCGGCCATTGCTTTTGCGGGCATTGACCACGTAGTCTTCGGGGCCAGCATTGCCCAGATCAGCGATTTTCTCCCCCAAATTCGGATTGCCGCCGCCGAGGTCTTTGCCCAAAGTCCCCTGCGGGTGCGCCTCGAAGGCGGCGTGTGCGCCGAGGCCTGCCTGGACTTGCTGCGCGAGTTTGGCTAAGCAGCGTTGGAAATCCTGCCCCGATCACCTATCTTTGCATCCCCGAATCTGGACCCGTAGTTCAATGGATAGAATGGCAGATTCCGGTTCTGCTGATGGAGGTTCGAATCCTCCCGGGTTCACAAAAAAGCCCTTCTGCACTGCGTAGAGGGGCTTTTTGTTGGTTTCATACCCAAATTGCTCATCCGGCCGCTACCGGGCGTGGCGGCCCCTTCGCCAAAAACCTTTGCTATGACTATCGCCGAAGCCCAACAAATAGTAGATGATTGGATTCGCACGACCGGGGTGCGCTATTTTAACGAGCTCACCAACCTGGCCATGCTGACCGAAGAGGTCGGCGAGGTGGCCCGCATCATTGCCCGCCGTTACGGCGAGCAGTCTGAAAAGCCTTCGGACCAAGACAAGGTGCTGGCCGACGAACTGGCCGACGTGCTGTTTGTGGTCATTTGCCTGGCTAACCAAACGGGTGTGGACCTAACAGAAGCCCTGCGGCAGAACCTGGAAAAGAAAACGCGGCGCGATGGGCAACGACACCGCCAAAACCCCAAACTGGGTAGCTGACGGACCAGCCGATCAGAGGGACGGTGCCTCTTCGGCGCCCTCCCGAGCGGGGGACAGTTTGGCGCCGGTGCCGTTGGGATCTACTTCGCGGAAGTGGCCATCGCTGGTGCGCGCCGCCGGGCTCAGGCGAAAGACCTGAAACGCTTTCACGCCGCTTGTGGCGACAATGAGCAACGCACAAAACAACAGGGAGCGAATGAACACCTGCGGCAAGGCCTGCGTCCGGAGGTAGTACAGCAAACCCAGCAAACTCGTGAAGCCGGCCACCAAGGCAAAGCCCAGGATCACGTAGTCGAGGTTGTCAATAGCCCGGTGTTGGCTGAAGAGGGCGCTGCCCGACGCCTGTTCGTAGAGCAGAAACAAAATGGCGGTGGCTACGGCATTGGCTAAAAAGACCTGTTGGGCACGGGCGATTACGTCAGGCCGCTTGTGCACCAAGCCCGCGTAGAGCAAAAAGGCACCTACGCAAATACCGAAAACGGGAAGACAGTGAAAAAGAACAGAAAGGCTCAGGAAGTAGTACATGCACACGCAACAGTGGTGGAATCAGTTACTATACGAGGTTACATACGCCTCGCGGATTTATAGTAACCCAAAATCGTACGAAAAGCTACCAAAGCAGCGATAAACATGCTTTCAGGCCTGAAACACTCCCCATTAGTTATCTAATCAGCCGTAGCGGTACTCTTTAAGCTTGTTGAGTACCCAGTCCCAGACCTTTTCGAAGGGTATCACTTCGAGCCCCCGGTTGCCGCCCATGTACTGCATGGGCTGGCTGGTCATCTCTTCAAAATATTTTTCGGTGGACTTGCGCGTCTGATAGAAGCGGTAGTCTTCCTCCTTCATGTTGATGAGCAAATTGATGAGGCACTCACTCCGGAAGTTGATGTCCTTCTTGGGATAGCGGCGCGAATACAGGCCAATGGCTTCGGTACGCTTTTCTACTTCATCCATTTGCGTTCTGTCGAGGTGGAACAGAATCTGGATGGTGAGTTTGGCCACGTGCAGCCCTCGTTCCCGCTTAGAAAACTCGGGGATATCGCTCATAAACTCGTTGAGCCGGAAGCCCGTCTTGGAGTTTTGGATCAGCGGCCGGATGTCGCGCAGGTTTTCATTTTTATAAATGAAATGCAAATGCGCCTGAAACACCCGCCAGCGCTCTTTGCGACGCTCCGAGAGGGTACGGAAAAACGCGTTGGCCAGCACGTCCTGAAATATCTGGGCGGCCTTGAGGTACTGGCCCGCGTGCATGGCGATCAGGAAATAGTATTCGTACACCACAAACCAGGCTTCTTCCTGCGCAACCAGGTAGGTATTGGCCTCCGTCATGGTGCGCTCGGCGGCTTCGGCGTCGCGCAAGTGCAACAGGAAGTTCATTTTACGCAGGAGCAACTCAATCAGGTCGCGGCGCGTGAAGAACGCAGGGTGCTTGCGGGCATAGGCGATGGCCTCTTCGATGGTTTCTACGGCGCAGGTGTGCTGGTCGGAAAGCTGGTAGTGCAGGGCGCGAATCAGCGAATAATCCATGCGCAGGCGCGGGCTTTCCACCTCGTCGAGGGACGTACCGAGTTCGTCCATCTGCTGGGACGTCAGTTCTATGACCGCATCGCGGTAGGTCTTGGATTTGTTGAGCAGCGCCGTCGCTTCCTGCAAATACCGCTGCGCCCGGCTTTCGGCCAACATGCGTTGTTCGATTTGCCCGGTCAGTTCGTTGTACATGACAAAGTCCTTGTAGGGCCCGGCCTGGCTGGTGTACTGCCGCAAGATGCGCACGCACTCCATTTCAGTAGCAGTCAGGTAGTACTCACGGGCTTTGCGCAAAGTCTTTTCTACGGTGGGGATGGCCAACTGAAACGACTCGTTGAAAAGCAGGGCCCGGGCGTAGAGCAGCGATTTGCCGCACTCGTATTCGACGGCCCGGTCTTCGGCCACTTCCGAGCCGCTGAAGTCGAGAAAAAAGAGCGTGTTGAGCAGTTTCTGCTTGAGGCGCGTCTTGAGGATGAGATATTTCTTCTCGGAGGCGTCGCAGCCGTAAATATCCGCCGCTGCATCCGCATCAGTTCGATAGCGCCCGGCGTGAATGCCCTCAAAGAGTTTGTAGTAGTTACTTTGCTTGTTGCGGCTATTTTCGTCAAAAAGCTCAATCTTTTTGACTCTTTTTTTGGTAATCAGTTCGATTAAATCACCTAATACATCCATGACAGGGCCTTACGTTCGGGGGAGCGGGTGTATAAAATTTTCTTCGATAATTGGATATCGCGTTGAAATATGGACAAAAATAAACTATTCCTGTCAATTATTAGCACAAATAAAAGCTAATTTTGCCAAATAAGACTACACAAGTAAGGTTTTTTTGGCAGTAAGTAACGAGCTAGAAATTACGGCGCTTTCGGCAGCGGCACAAGTGGCCCTATTTCGCCTCTCGAAACGGTTCATCGTACGGGTGCGTGGTGGGCAATTATACTTTATCCCCTATCTTTCTGTCCGCTAATCAACATCTCCGCATGAACTGGTGGCTCCTGCTACTTCTGATTGGGCTAAGTCTGGCCTTTATCATTGCCGAAATTATATTCGTGCCGGGCACCACGGTGGTGGGCCTGGTGGGGGCCGGTGTGGGCATCTGGGCCATTGTGCTGGGTTACCAACAACTCGGTACGCCCGGTGGGCACTGGCTGCTGGGGGGCTACCTAGCTTTGGGTACGGGCACGGTGGTGCTGGCCCTGCGCAGCCGTGCCTGGCTACGCTTTGGGCTGCAAAACCGACTCGACTCCGGCACGGGCTTCGTGGGCTCTCCCCTCCCCGAAGTGGGCCAAACGGGCGTGGCCGTATCGGCCCTGCGCCCGATGGGCACGGCCGAGATCAACGGCCACCGCTACGAAGTAACATCGCCTGAGACCTTTCTGGCCAGTGGCACGCCGCTGGTGGTAATCTCGGCCACGCATCGGCAAATTACCGTAAGACCTAACCAGTAACTTTCGAATCCAACCCGATAATCAATCCCCTACATGGAAGGACTTGTGTCTTTATTACTCATCATTGGTGTCGGCATCGTGGCCGTTTACCTTTTCTTTTATTTTGTACCGATCAACCTCTGGATCACGGCCCAGTTTTCCAACGTGAAAGTGGGTTTGTTCGAACTGGTGTTCATGCGCATCCGTAAGGTGCCGCCGCGCATCGTGGTCGAGTCGCTCATCACGGCCACCAAGGCCGGTCTGGACGTCAATTCACAGGAAATCGAAACCCACTACCTGGCCGGGGGCAACGTGCCGTCCGTCATCAAAGCCCTCATTTCGGCCGACAAGGCCAACATCGAACTGAGCTTCAAGCAGGCGACGGCCATTGACTTGGCCGGCCGCGAGGTGTTCGAGGCCGTGCAGATTTCGGTTAACCCCAAGGTGATCAACACGCCGAGCGTGGCGGCCGTGGCCGCCGACGGCATCCAGCTCATCGCCAAGGCCCGCGTAACGGTGCGCGCCAACATCCAGCAACTCGTGGGTGGGGCGGGCGAAGACACCATCCTGGCGCGGGTTGGCGAGGGCATTGTCACCTCTATCGGCTCGGCCGCTAGCCACAAGGACGTGCTGGCCAACCCCGACAAGATTTCGAAACTCGTGCTCGGGCGGGGTCTCGATGCCGGTACGGCCTTCAAGATTCTTTCCATTGACATTGCCGACGTGGACGTGGGCACTAACATCGGGGCCAAGCTGCAAATTGACCAGGCCGAGGCCGACCTGCGCGTAGCCGAGGCCAAGGCCGAAGAACGCCGCGCGATGGCCGTGGCCGTCGAGCAAGAGATGAAGGCGCGGGCGCAAGAAGCCCGGGCCAACGTGATCGAGGCCGAGGCGCAAATTCCGATGGCCATTGCCGAAGCCTTCCGCTCGGGCAATTTGGGTATTATGGACTATTACCGCATGCAGAACATCCAGTCTGATACCTCAATGCGCGAAACCATCGCCAAGCCCGAAAGCGGTGGCGGAGGTGGTGGCCGCAGCAGCGGCGACTCGGACAAAAAGTAAGCCTTCATGGCTCCCCAAAAGGAAAAAGCCCGGCCAAATGGCCGGGCTTTTTATTTGCCTCGATGGCGCACGCGCTAATCAGTCACGATTTTTTCGGCCAGCACAATCACGCGGTTGCGCAGCACTTCCACCACGCCGCCATCAATGCGGTAGCGCTCTTCGCGTCCGCTGCGCTTGAGGCGGATATCGCCGCGGCCCAGGATACCGATCATGGGGGCGTGGTTGCGCAGTACCTGAAAATCGCCTTCGCTGCCCGGAAAGCGGACGGCATCGGCCTCGCCTTCAAAGACTTTTTTGTCGGGGGTGAATATTTCGACTTGCATAGGCTTAGGCGTTGGCTTCAGCCATCAGTTTTTCGCCCTTGGCAATGGCCGATTCGATGTCGCCCACCAGGTTGAAGGCCGCTTCGGGGAGGTAGTCCATCTCGCCATCAATGATCATGTTGAATCCTTTGATGGTGTCTTTGATGTCCACCAGCACGCCGGGGATGCCCGTGAACTGCT
>DAIMZG010000089.1:0-7232 GCA_036734065.1 Catalimonadaceae bacterium | reverse complement strand
GGTCGTGGGTGACGTGGGCTTTGAGCGGCGCGGCAGTCTGGGCGGCGCGTTCGTTTTCGGCCTTGATGTCAAGCAGCCGTTGTACCTGGTGGGCCACCACGTCGTCTTCGATTTTGCTGAAGAGCATCTCGGGCGTGCCGAGCTGGTGCCCGGTGGGCAGCAAGTCGGTGCGGCCCGCCGCCGACCAGGGCTGCTCATCGAGCCGGAGCATCTGCCGCAGCCGCGCCGCCGTGAAGGGCAAGAACGGCACGGCCAGCACAGCCAGGTTGGCCACGATCTGCAAGCCCAGGTGCAGCACCGTTTCGACCCGCGCAGGTTCGGTTTTGTAGAGCTTCCAAGGCTCGGTATCGGCCAGGTATTTGTTGCCCAGCCGGGCCACCTCCATCATGGTGTCTTGCGCTTCGCGAAAGCGGAAATGCTCTAGCGAGTGCGCAATGCGGTCGGGCAGGGCTTGCAGGCGGGCGACGGCCTCTTCCTCCAGGCCGTAGTGCGCGCCGGGAGGCGGCACCTTACCTTCAAAATATTTATGGGTCAGCACCATGGCCCGGTGCACAAAGTTGCCCAGCACGGCCACCAACTCGCCGTTGTTGTGGGCCTGAAAGTCCTTCCAGGTGAAGTCGTTGTCTTTGGTTTCGGGCGCATTGGCGCAGAGCAGATAGCGCAGCACGTCCTGCTGGCCCGGAAAATCACGGAGATATTCGTGCAGCCAGACGGCCCAGTTGCGCGAGGTCGAGATTTTCTGTCCTTCCAGGTTGAGAAACTCGTTGGCCGGCACGTTGTCGGGCAGTATGTAGTCGCCGTGCAGGCGCAGCATCGTCGGGAAGATGATGCAGTGAAAGACGATGTTGTCTTTGCCGATGAAGTGCAGCAGGCGCGTGTCGGGCGACTGCCAGTAGGGGCGCCAGTCGCGGCCGTGCTGCTCGGCCCAGGCCCGCGTGGCCGAGATGTAGCCGATGGGCGCGTCGAACCAGACGTAGAGCACCTTGCCTTCGGCTCCGGCCACGGGCACGGGCACGCCCCAGTCGAGGTCGCGCGTGACGGCCCGGGGTTGCAATCCTTGGTCAATCCAGCCCTTGCACTGCCCATAGACGTTGGTTTTCCATTCGGTGTGCCCTTCCAGAATCCACTGGCGCAGCCAGTCTGCGTGCTGGTCGAGGGGCAGGAACCAGTGCTTGGTTTCGCGCCGCTCGGGCGTGGCACCGCTGAGCATCGAGCGCGGGTTGATCAGCTCGGCCGGGCTGAGGGTGGTGCCGCAGTTTTCGCACTGGTCGCCGTAGGCGTCGGCGTAGCCGCAACTGGGACAAGTGCCCTGGATGTAGCGGTCGGCCAAAAATTGCCCGGCCGTGGCGTCGTAGAACTGCTCGCTGACTTGTTCGACAAAATCACCCTGGTCGTAGAGCTTGCGGAAAAAGTCCGACGAGGTTTGGTGATGGATCGGGCTGGAGGTGCGGTCGTACACGTCGAAGCTGATGCCAAAGTCGGCGAAGGCATCGCGGATCAGGGTGTGATATTTTTCTACCACCTGGGGCGGCGTGAGGCCCTCTTTGCGGGCGCGGATCGTGACGGGCACCCCGTGCTCGTCGGAGCCGCAGACAAACAGTACGTCGTCGCCGCGCAGGCGGCGGTAGCGGGCATAAATGTCGGCCGGGATGTACACGCCGGCCAGGTGTCCGATGTGTACCGGGCCGTTGGCGTAGGGGAGGGCCGCCGTGAGGGTGTAGCGGCGAAACGCTTTTTCAGGCATAGGCTGGCAAGTTACGCAATCAGCGAGAATTGCCCGGGTTGGTCAAGGTGGTAGGGTCGGTGTACTGAAACTTCCAGTCGCGCAACTGTTCGCCGCTCAAATGGCCATTGACCCACGCCGAATCGGTGGTCAGAAACTGTTTCTGATAAAAATCGAGGGCGGGCTGGTTCCAGTCGAGCACCTGCAACGAAAGGCCGTTGCAGCGTTCGGCCTGGGCCACGGCCACCATCTGTTCGAAGAGGCGCTGGCCCACGCCTTGGCGGCGGTGGGCCTCGGTCACGATCAGGTCTTCGAGAAACAGGCGCTTGCCCTTCCAGGTCGAATAGCGAAAGTAGTAGAAGGCCGCGCCCACCACGGTACCTTCGTGTTCGGCCACGTAGGCCCCAAAGAGGGGGTGGTCGCCGAAGCCGTCGGCCAGCAGTTGCTCGGGCGTATTTTCTACTTCGTAGATGGCCTTTTCGTACTGGGCCAGTTCCTTGATCAGGTCAAACAGGGCGCTCACGTCCTGAGCAGTGGCCTTGCGAATCGGGTAGTGGTTCATAAGTAGGTTTTTTCTGCATACGCATCCTTGCCCAATTCGTGTTACCGATGCCAGCAACTAGCCTCATTAACGGCTTCATTTGAGCACCTCAAAACCCGTGTAGGGGTGCAGCACGGCGGGCAAGCGGATGCCTTCGGGTGTTTGGCCGTTTTCGAGCAGGGCCGCCACAATGCGCGGCAGGGCCAAGGCGCTGCCGTTGAGTGTGTGCAGCAGGGCCGTTTTTTTCTCCTCGGTGCGGTAGCGCAGCTTGAGCCGGTTAGCCTGAAAGGTCTCGAAGTTGCTCACGGAGCTGACTTCGAGCCAGCGTTGCTGGGCCGCCGAGAACACCTCCAGGTCGTAGGTGAGGGCCGAGGTGAAGCCCATGTCGCCTCCGCACAGGCGCAGCACCCGGTAGGGCAGTTCGAGTTGGCGGAGCAGACCCTGCACGTAGGCCAGCATCTCTTCGAGGGCGGCGTACGAGGTTTCGGGCGTACGTATTTGTACGATCTCGACTTTGTCGAACTGGTGGAGGCGGTTGAGCCCGCGCACGTGCGCTCCCCACGAGCCGGCCTCGCGGCGGAAGCAAGGCGTGTAGCCCACGTGGCGCACGGGCAAGTCGGCCGCGTCGAGGATCAGGTCGCGGTAGAGGTTGGTGATGGGTACTTCGGCCGTCGGGATGAGGAACAAATCGTCGGTGGTGGCGTGGTACATCTGGCCGTCTTTGTCGGGCAACTGGCCCGTGCCGTAGCCCGAGTCGCGGTTGATCAGCAGGGGCGGCTGCACCTCCTCGTAGCCGGCGGCCACGGCGCTGTCGAGAAAAAACTGTATGAGTGCCCGCTGCAGCCGGGCCGCGGGGCCGCGATAGACCGGAAAGCCCGCGCCCGTCAGCCTGACGCCGGCCTCGAAGTCAATGAGGGGGCCGCGCGGGGTGCGGTAGTGGGTGATCAGTTCCCAGTGGGGCTTGGCATCGGGAGGCAAGGTGGGTATGTGGCCTTCCTGGTGGATGTGTTCGTTGTCTTCGGCCGAGCGGCCCGGGGGCACGCTGGCGTGGGGCAGGTTGGGCAGTTGCACGAGCACCTCGTCGAGGGCTTGCTCCAGTTCGCTCAGTTGCTGGCCAAGCGCGCGGGCGGTTTCCTTGAGGGTGGCGGTTTGCTGCTTGGCGGCTTCGGCCTCGGCTTGCTGGCCCGCCTTGAGCAACTGCCCAATTTGCCGGGCCATCTGGTTCGACTGCGCCAGGGTTTGGTCAAGTTGTCCCTGCGTGTCGCGCCGTTGCTGGTCGAGGGCCAGGGCCTGATCCACCAGGCTTTGCGCGGCGGCGAAGTGTCGTTTTTGCAAACCCGCCACTACTTCGGTGGGCGATTGGCGAATGAGCGAAAGAGAAAGCATAAGCAGGACAAAACGGAAATAATGAAAAAGAAATGAATAAGGCGCCAAAGAGCTGAGAAATCAGCGTTTTTGCTGGCCCGGGCAAGACGGCAAAACTAGCCGGAACGCCGGGAAAGCGCGCAAAAATAAACTTTCCTGCTTCGGGTGCGTTAGTAACACTTGACAATAGTCGGCAATTTTGCTACTATTGCGCACTTGCCGACCCTTCGGCAGTGCCTGTACGGATTTTCCTTCCGTACGATGCCCTTTTTAGCTGCTTCATCTTGCTTACTTCCGGCTCCGTATCAGATACGTTTCCGACACCCCGTTGAATGGGCCTCGCGCTGTCTGCGCGCCCATTGATTCCTTGCCCTACCACACTCCCCCCACTCAAGATTTGCCTTTCTAATCGCGTTTTTATGTACAAAATTGAAGAACTGAGGAAAAAACTGCTGTCAGAATTAAAGGAACTGGCCGAAGATATGGAGGTTCCTAACTACAAGCGGCTCCCCAAAAACGAACTCATTTACAAAATCCTGGATCACCAGGCCATGTTGCCCGAACAGGAAATGCCTTCCAAGGTCGACACCAACGAAGAAAAGGTTGCTCCACCCGCTGCCCCGGCCAAGACGGCTCCCAAGACAGCGCATGCCGAAGCCGAATCGGACGACCGTGCGGGCTCGTCGCGGCGCCGGGTGCGGGTCAAGCGCGAGAACGTTGAGGTTCGCCAGCCCGAACCCGTCGGACAAGAAACGGCCGAAAGGGCGTCTGAGCGCGACCTGCTCGACGATTTCAAAAGCCAGATTGATGAGACGATTACGGCCTTCGAGACGCCCAAAAAGCCCGAGAGGCCGACCGCTGTGGCCCAGCAGGATACGCCCCGCGGAGAGGCGCGTCCGCAGCCCGAGTCCAAACAGCCACCAGCCAAGCAAGCCGAACCTCGGCAGGCGGAATCCCGGCAGCCCGAAGCGCGCAAGCCCGAGCCGCGACCGGCCGAGCCGCAGCGCGCACCAGAACAACGCGAACAACGCGCGCCAGACCATAAAAAAGGTGGCCGCGACCACAACCACAACGGGCAGCCCAACCCGCGCACCAATGCCCCTCAGGGGGGCAACCAGTCTCAGCAGCGCCGCGCCGGTAACGTTCGCGACTTCGACGGCATCGTCGTCAGTGAAGGCGTGCTGGAGATGATGAGCGACGGCTACGGCTTTTTGCGCTCGGCCGACTTCAACTACCTGGCCAGCCCCGACGACGTGTACGTGTCGCCCTCGCAGGTGAAACTCTTTGGCCTCAAGACCGGCGACAACGTGCGGGGGCAAGTCCGCCCGCCCAAGGAAGGAGAGAAATACTTCGCCCTGCTGCGCATCGAGAATGTCAACGGCAAAACCACCGACGAAATCCGCGACCGCGTGGCCTTCGAGCACCTGACGCCCCTCTTCCCGCAGGAACGCCTCAACCTCAGCACCACGCCCGACAAGCTCTCGACGCGCCTGATTGACCTGTTTGCCCCCATCGGCAAAGGCCAGCGGGGGATGATCGTCGCCCAGCCCAAAACGGGCAAAACGGTGCTCTTGCAGCAAATTGCCAATGCCATCGCCGAAAATCACCCGGAGGTGTACCTGATCATCCTCCTGATTGACGAGCGGCCCGAAGAGGTTACGGAAATGACCCGCAACGTCCGCGCCGAGGTGGTGGCCTCCACCTTCGACGAGCAGGCCGACCGCCACGTCAAGGTGGCCAGCGTCGTGCTCGAAAAGGCCAAGCGGATGGTCGAGTGCGGCCACGACGTGGTGATCCTGCTCGATTCGATCACGCGCCTGGCCCGGGCCTACAACACGGTGGCGCCCTCGTCGGGCAAAATTTTGTCGGGCGGAGTGGACGCCAACGCCCTGCACAAACCCAAGCGTTTCTTCGGGGCGGCCCGCAATGTCGAAAATGGCGGCTCGCTGACCATCATCGCCACGGCCCTGATCGAAACGGGGTCGAAGATGGACGAGGTGATTTTCGAAGAGTTCAAGGGTACGGGCAACATGGAATTGCAGCTTGATCGCAAACTGGCCAACAAGCGTATCTATCCGGCCATTGACGTGCCCGCTTCGGGTACACGGCGCGAAGACCTGCTCATGCCCCGCGATGAGCTTTCGCGCGTGTGGATCTTGCGCAAGCACATGTCGGACATGACTTCCATCGAGGCCATGGAATTTTTGAAAGACAAAGTGAAAGGTACGCGCGACAACGTCGAGTTCCTCATCTCGATGAATGGATAAATCGGGCGCCGCCCGCCCGCCGCCCGCCCGCCGCCAAACGGCCCTCAAAACCCCACGATCTGCGGATGGTGGGGTTTTTGTGTGTAAACATTGAATGTTAAAAAGAATCTTCTTGACTCTTGCCAAAAAACGGCGTACGTACGTAACCGATGTTGCTCCATTGGGGTATGTAGCATTGTAACTGCCCTGGTGGTTAGGCTTTTTGAACTACTTTTTCAGCTACTTTTTCAACTTTTCTTACCTCTATTTTTTCACCAAAACTTTTTTCTCATGGCACTCCGTGACCAAAATCCCATGCTCAGTTCTTCTTCCATTCACAAAACCAATATTGTGAATACAAGAGGCGAAGACCTTGGCAAAATCAAAGACATTATGATTGATACATCCAGCGGTGAGGTTACCTACATGGTAGTTTCGTTTGGTGGATTCCTCGGCATGGGTGATAAGCTTTTCGCCGTGCCCCTCGAGGCATTTGAGTTGGATACCGAGCACGAGCGGTTCATCCTCGATATTTCACAAGAGAAACTCAAAAACGCGCCCGGCTTCGACAAGGACAACTGGCCTTCTTCGGCACAGACGGACTTTCTCGACGAGGTGTATGCCCACTACGGCTACGGCTCGTACGCCGATCGCCGTCAGCGCGCTCATTAAAAATAAATTTGTTTGATTGTTGGTGTAGAAACGCTGCCTCCGTTTGGGGGCAGCGTTTCTTTTTTTGTCCATTCCGGAAACACCACGATGCCGCTCAGTCGGCACGCAGGGCTTGTTGGTACGCGTGCAGGGCGTTGGCAAAGGCCCGGGCCCGCGCAGCGTCGCTAAATAGGTACGCCTCGTGCAGTCCGGTAGGGCTGCGCAGCGTCAGCAGGCCGTAGGCACACAGCGGCGACGACGGATTGTACCGAAAGCGAAGGTCGGGCGAGCCGTCGCGGTTGACGTGCGCCCAGGTGCGGCCGACGACTTGCGTATCGGCCGGCGGCGCCTCCGACTCGGGATATTTGACCACCGCAAAATCGAGGATAAGGTTGGGCCACTCGAGCAGACCGAAGTCCGCCTCGCTGGCCACGATGGCCAGAAAGGCCGGGTAGAGGTACAACTGGCCGCCGTTGGCATTGGGCAGGTGGGGCACCGCGTCGGGGCCGAGCAAGGTCCAATGCTGTAAAGTGGGCTGTACGCGCGTGCGTTGGGCCGGGCGGTGCGTGCTGGCTTTGTGGGCCAGCGGGTTGGGCAGTTGCCAGCCCGTGGCGTCCCAGCACGTGGTGCCTGACAGGGCGGCGAAGGTGTGGCGCACCTGCTCGAAACAGTCCACCAACGGTGCGTCGGGGTGGGTAGTCAGGTC
>DAIMZG010000088.1:0-7319 GCA_036734065.1 Catalimonadaceae bacterium | reverse complement strand
GCACCAATACGCAGTCCTTACGCCACACTTTTAACCTACCAAACCTGCTTATGGCCCGCTTTTCTTTTCTCGACCGTGCGCACTCCGTAGCACCCAAAGGCTACAACCGCTGGCTGGTGCCCCCGGCCGCGCTGGCCATTCACCTCTGCATCGGGCAAGGCTACGCCCTGAGCGTGTTCAACCTGCCCCTCACGCGCCTTATTGGCATCACCGAGTCCACCCCCGAAGACTGGACGCTCAATCAGATCGTTTGGATATTCAACATTGCCTTTGCCTGTCTGGGCATTTCCGCCTTTATTTTTGGCAAGTGGCTGGAGCGCGTCGGCCCGCGCAAAGCCATGTTTGCCTCGGCCCTTTGTTTTTGCGGAGGATTCTTTATCTCGGCCTTGGGTATCGCCACCCACCAGATCTGGTTGCTCTACTTGGGTTCGGGCGTCATCGGCGGCGCGGGGCTGGGGCTGGGCTACATCGCGCCCGTGTCCACCCTCATCAAGTGGTTTCCCGACCGACCGGGCATGGCCACGGGCATGGCCATCATGGGCTTTGGGGGCGGCGCCATGATCGGCTCGCCGCTGTCGGTCATGCTGATGAACTACTTCAAAACGCCCACGTCTGTAGGCGCGGGCGAGACGTTCTTGGTGATGGGAGGTATCTACTTCCTGTTTATGATGTTCGGCGTGTTTACCGTGCGGGTGCCGCGCCCCGACTGGAAACCGGCGGGCTATGAGCCCAAAACGCAGACCAACCGCATGGTGACCACGGCCCACGTCGAGGCCGATGCGGCCATCAAAACCCCGCAGTTCTGGTTGCTTTGGGCCATTTTGTTTCTGAACGTGACGGCGGGTATCGGGGTGCTGTCGCAGGCGTCGCCCATGGTGCAGGAAATGTTTTCGATGGAAAGTATGGGGCCCGATCGGTACATCTCGCCCGAGGCGGCGGCGGGTTTCGTCGGGCTGCTGAGCTTGTTCAACCTGGTGGGGCGCTTTTTCTGGTCTTCGCTCTCCGACTACACGGGCCGCAAAATGATCTACATGATCTACCTGGGCTTGGGTACGGTGCTCTACGCCTTCATCCCGACTACGGGACAAATGGGTAGCCCGCTGCTTTTTGTTGTGTTGTTTTGCATCATCATTTCCATGTACGGGGCGGGTTTTGCCACTATTCCGGCTTACCTGAAAGACATGTTCGGCACCATGCAGGTGGGGGCCATTCACGGCCGTTTGCTCACGGCTTGGTCAGCCGCTGCCGTAGTGGGGCCGACGCTGCTGACGTACCTGCGCACCTACCAGATCGAGACGCTACAGATTCCGCCCGCCAATGCCTATTCTATCACCATGTACATCATGGCCGGACTGCTCGTCATCGGCATTGTCTGCAACTTGCTGGTCAAGCCCGTGGATGCGCGCTACCACTACCGCGAAGACACCTCGCGAGTCAATGCCTGATGGGCACCCGTTTTTTCATTTTCAACCCCTTCGTCAACGCACCTATGGATACCACCGAAGAAAAATCCGGCTCCAGCCCCGTAAAACTGATTCTTTCCTGGCTTTTTGTGGGCCTACCCTTGCTGTGGGGTACGCTGCAAACCTTCGAAAAGTCGCTGGCGTTGTTTCGGTAGAATAAGCCCCGGCAAAGCCCCGGCGACCTACCATACCCCCTGACTTATGCACCTTGACGTACTTCTTTTCGGGATCACCCGCGAAATGGCGGGCCAACCGCGGGTGCGGCTCGAATTGCCCGACCGGGCCGACGTTGCCCAGTTGCGCCAGCACCTCGAAACGGCCTACCCCCAATTGCGCCAATTGGCCAGCGTAGTGGTGGCCGTCAACGAAGAATATGCCCAGCCCGACCGGGTTTTGCAACCTACCGACGAAGTGGCCCTCATTCCCCCCGTGAGCGGTGGCTGATCAAGGCTGGCAACCGCACATTGCCCTCACAGAGGACGCCATTGACGTGGCCGCCGCCTTCGGGGAGGCCGCTGCGCCCGGTTGCGGCGCGGTCAGCACTTTTGTGGGTACGGTGCGCAACCGCACGGCCGACCGCCCCGTGGTGCGCCTCGAATACGAAGCCTACGCGCCGATGGCGATCCGGGAAATCGGCAAAATCCTCGCCGAGGCCCGCGCCCGTTGGCCCTTGCAGCGGGCGGTGGTTGTGCACCGGGTCGGCACGCTGCACATCGGCGAAGCGGCCGTGGTCGTAGCCGTGGCCACGCCGCATCGGCACGACGCCTTTGCCGCCTGCCAGTTCATCATTGACACGCTCAAGCAAACGGTGCCCATCTGGAAGAAAGAAATTTTCGAAGACGGCGACGTCTGGGTAGCGGCCCACCCTTAGGGTGTCAGGGTGGCCAATTCTTCGGCTGACAGGGCATACGTGCCAAACTTGCTCACGACGTAGCCCGCGGCCGCATTGGCCCAGCGGATGGCCGTGGGCAGGTCGTGGCCGCTGGCCAGAAAAGCGGCCAGCGTAGCCAGCACCGTGTCGCCCGCGCCCGACACGTCGAAGACATCAATGGCCTGGGTCGGAAAATGGTGTACGCCCTCGGCCCCCACGAGGGTCATGCCCCGCTCGGAGCGCGTAACCAGCAGGTGGGCAAATCCGAACGCCGTGCGGGCCTGTTGGCCCGCTGCGGCGATGGCCTCGTCTTCGTTGGGCAGTTGCCGACCCGCCACCAGCGAAAGCTCCTTCAGGTTGGGCGTCACCACGTAGGCGCCCCGGTATTTTTCCCAGTCGTGCCCCTTCGGATCTACGACCACCCGGACTACGGTCTCGATGCAAGCCCGGCACACGGCGGGCGCGCAAAAGCCCTTGCCGTAGTCAGAGATTACGACCATTTCGAAGCCCCCCAGCAAGTCTTTTAGGGCGGCGGCCGCGGCGGCGTGTGCCGTGAAAGGTACTTCCCGATCCACCCGGACAATCTGCTGCTTTTCGCCGATCACCCGCGTCTTGCTGATGGTCGGGGTGGCGGTATTCAAAAAAGCCGTTTCGATGCGCTGGTCGGCGCAGAGCGTCCGCAGGCGTTGCCCGGCCGCATCTTCGGCACTGGCCCCGCAGAGGGTGACCCGCTGGCCCAAGCCGGCCAGGTTGAGGGCCACGTTGGCCGCCCCGCCGGGTACAAAGCGCTCTTCGGTGACGTTGACCACGGGTACGGGGGCCTCGGGTGAAATGCGCGTGACGCGGCCAATGAGGTAGTGATCGAGCATGACGTCGCCGACCACGAGCAGGGGTTGAGTAGTAAGCATACACAAAACAAATGCGCGCGAAACTAGCAGAAATCAGCGACGGGTGGGTATTCCCTTGCAATCATTCTTTAGTTGCGATAAGCGTCTAAAGCCTTTTTTGGTAGAAATCTGATGCAGGGCATGACGATGCTGCCAATGCAGGGCCAGCAAGCGAAAGTTGAATCTGCCACCAATGCGGGCTTGCTCTTGGGCCAACAAGCCACGTACCAGCAGCTGGTGAGGGCCGCCCAGCCGCGCAAAGGCCCGCAGGCGGCGCAACCGCTCGGCGTGGGCGCGCCGCTGGCGGACGCGGCGGTCTTCGGAAGGGCCAGCCCTTTTCCGGCGCCGGGCCAAGTCGGTTTGGTTGCCCGCGTGCAGCCGGTGCTCGACCAGGCAAGCGGGCGCGTAGGCCACGCCTCCCGCCGTAGCGGCCACCCCCGCCAGCCACCAGTCGTGATAGACGCCACGGGGAAAAGGCAGGGCCACCGCCAACAGCGCCCGGCGAAACAACAGCGCGTGGCCCGACACGCAGTTGTCGTACCAAAAAGGGCGCGGGTCGTGCCCCGCGATGGGCCGTTTGAAATCGGAGGCGCGCTGGCCCGTCGGCTGGCCGTCGGCGTCCACCAGGCGCGAATCGCTGTAAGCCAGGGCGTGATCACCCAACGCCTCGAGCAGGCGGGCGATTTTGTCGGGCAGCCAGCGGTCGTCTTGGTCGGCCAGGGCGATGTAGTCGCCCCGGCAAAGGCGGATGGCCCGCTCGAAGTTACGGACGTAGCCCAGGCGGGTTTAGTTGTGGTACAAACGCACTTGGGGGCGATCGGCGTAGGTGGCCAGCAGGGCGGGGGTCTCGTCGGTCGAGGCGTCGTCCACCACCACAATTTCGAGCGGCGTGTGGGTTTGGGTCAGCAGCGAATCGAGCAGCGGGCGCAGGTACGCCGCGCCGTTGCAGGTACAAAGCGCGATCGAAACCAGGGGCTTCATGCGCGGAGCCGAGCGACCGTGGCATACTGGGCGTAGTGCGTATCGGCACCAAAAGCCCCGAATGTGAGCAATTGGTACAGGCGGGGCCGCCACGATTTGGTACGGTAGAGGCCTTGTTGCCGCAGCACCTCGTAGCCCGCCTCCTCGAACAGCCGCCGCATCGAGCGGCGCGTAAAAAACCGCAGGTGGGTTTTGTCCATGATGCCTTCGGCCTCGTATTTCCAGTCTTTGCCGTAGAGCAGGGCCAGCAGCACGCGGTAGTAGCGCATGTTGGGCATGGAGCTTACCACCACGCCACCAGGGCGCAACTTGCCGCCAATGCGGGCCAGCAAATCGCCGGGGTCGGCCAGGTGTTCGAGCACATCGTTGAAGGTGATCACGTCGAAATGCGCGTCGGGCAGTTCGTCGAGTTGGGCCGTGATGTCGCCGCAAAGCACGTGGTCGAGTTGCTGACGGGCGGCTGCGGCGCTGGCGGGCGTCAGTTCCTGTCCCCAGACTTCCAGCCCGCGTTCGCGTTTGACGAGCGCCCCGAAGTTGCCCGTGCCGCAGCCCACGTCGAGCAGACGGCTGGCCCCCATCGGTACGAAAGGCAGCATTTCGGGGCGGGGGTGGCTGAAGTAGGTGTCGTGCTTGTCGTAGCCGTGCAGCGGATCGGGCATAGGGGTCAGGATTTGCGAAAGAAACGACGTTGGTAGCGGCCAAATTCATCAAAGAGGGCACGATCCGAAATGACCGCCTCGCGTTTTTCGCGCCGACGCTTTGCTCGCAGCTCGGGCCAGCGCTGCCGGGCTTGCCACAAGGCCGAAATGTAGCGGCGGTTGAAAGTCAACACTTTTATTCCCATAAAAAAAGTGTGCGAAGCCAAATAGCGCCAGTCGTGGATGTTCTTCCATACGAACAAAATGCGGTTGCGCTGGCTGATGGTCAGTTTGCGGCGTTGGCTGCTCACCTTGTCTATGCTGGTGTTTTGTTGGTGATAGCCCACGCAGCGCGGTTCGTAGTAGATGCGCCAGCCACGCTTGATGGCCCGATAGGCCAGGTCAGTTTCTTCGTAGATGAAGGGCGAGATTAGTTCGTCGAAACCTTCAAGCTGGCGCAGCTTGGCCGCGTCGGCAAAAAAGTAGGCGCCCTGCACCACGAAGGAGCGGTAGGGGGGCTGGGCGGCGCTTTCCCGGAGTTGGTCGTTAAACACATTCTCGGCCAGGCGCGGGAGGCCCCGTCGCCAATAGGCCAACTTAATTCCGTCGAGGGGCTGACGGTTGTGGTAGAAATAGCCGCAGCAGGTTACGGCAAACGTCTGGGGGTCGTCGAAATAGGGGTTAAAATATTGAAAATAGTCCGGCTCAATCTCGACGTCGTTGTTGAACAAGAACACAATTTCGTATCGGGCTGCCCAGATGCCTACGTTGCACGTGCCCGAAAAGCCCAGGTTTTGGGGATTGTGCAGCAGCACTACGTGAGGAAACAGGCACTGGACATTTTCCATAGCAGTCCTACTGTCATCCGTCGAGCAGTCGTCCACGATGATCACCTCGTAGGCCCCCGCGTAGCGTGCTAGGGCCTCGAAGAGGTAGGGCATAAACTTGGGCAGCAATTCCGCGCCGTTGTAATTGGGAATGACTACGCTCAGGCTGCGCATGAAATCAAGTGTGAATGTAAATTAAAAATAAGTATAAAAATTGCTACTCTGTCCGCCACGCCCAGAGCAATCCCGCCCCGAAAGCCCGCGTCTGAAAGCCCTTCTGCTCCAGAAAACGTTGGAGGGCGGGCAGGTTTTCGTCGGGGCCGGGGCCTGGGTGTACCTCCAGGGCCATTCGGTGGAGGCGCGGCCAGTAGGCATCGGGGCAGCGGTAGAGGATGTCGTATTCGGCGCCTTCGCAGTCGAGCTTGAGCAAATCGCAGTGCGTCAGGCGGTGCGCCGTCAAAATGTCGGGCAACGAGCGGGTGGGTACTTCCAGGTACGCATTGGCTTCGCGGTGGTCGTGCACCGAGGCGTCGGTGGTGAAGGTATCGTCGGCGTTGTAGGCCAGCCGGAGTGTGCCCGAAACGCCGTACACGGCTTCGGGGCAGATGGTCCAATTGGCGGCCGGGTTGAGTTGGGCGTGGCGCTGCAACAAGGGCAGGTTGACGGGCATCGGCTCGTAGGCCACCACCTGCGCGTCGGGAAAGCGTGCGAAGATGTACAGCGAGAAATAGCCCACATTGGCCCCCACGTCGAGGACCACCGGGCGGAGGGGCAAGCCAGCCATCAGGCGACCGCCGTAGGCATCCTTAAAAAAAACCTCTTTGAACGTGTTGCGCAAGCGACGCGGTACCTCGGCCCGTACGCCGTTTCGGCACGTGAAGTGCAAGGTTTGCGCGCTATTGCGCCACTTGGCCGGAAAATATACCCACCAGTTGCGGACGTAGCGGATCAGGTGGAGGTAGCGACGCATCAGGCGGAAGTGGTGGGTATGGCCGAACCGTCAGGAAGCAAGTCGGCATATTGGTTGAGCCCCTGCGCGCAAGCCGTGGCCCGCGTGGCGAGGGTGTGGGCCAGCACGGCGTCGTTGGCAGACAAGGCGGGGCGTGGCTGCTCGGGATGGTACAGGTGATAGGCCACGCCGCCCAGCTTGAGCAGGCGCCGCCGGACGTCCCCGTGCTGCAAACGGGCCACAAAGTCGCTGTCTTCGCGGCCCCAGCCCACAAAGGCTTCGTCGAAGCCGTTGACGCGCCGGATGTCCGACTGCCAGGCGGCCAAATTGGCCCCCCGCGCCCAGGTCAGTGGCTTGCCACGCCCGGCCATCCAGGCACCTAGCGTCGGCCAGTGCGTGGCGTTGAGTCGGTTTTGCAGTCCGCGTTGCCAGGGGAAAAAGCGCGTACGCCCCTGCGCCAGCGCTCGCTCGGTAAGGGCCGGGCCCAGCAGCACCCGCGAGCCTTGCACGAAGCAGCCCCGCCGCGCCGCCCGGCGGTGGTCGGCCACAAAATCGGGGTGCAGCACCATGTCGCCATCAATGAAAATGACGTAGTCGGTGGCGACCATGGCCAGGGCGCGGTTGCGGATGGCGGCCAGCCGGAAACCTTCGTCGGCGTGCCAGCAGTGGTGCAGCGGTACGGGAAAATCGCGTTGGGCGGCAG
>DAIMZG010000087.1:0-7467 GCA_036734065.1 Catalimonadaceae bacterium | reverse complement strand
TCGTCTTTGGCCGCATCTCGACGGGGGCCCTCAGCGACCTGGAGCGCATCACCAAAATGGCCTACGGCATGGTGACCGTGTACGGCATGAACGACAAGATTGGCAATGTGTCTTTCTACGACTCCAAACAGTCGGACTATTCGTTCAATAAGCCCTATTCGGACGCGCTAGCCAACGTAATTGATGAGGAAGTACACAGCCTGATTGAGGGCGCCTATCAGCGGACGTGCGACCTGCTCGAAGAACACCGGGATGCCCTCGAAAAAGTGGCCAAGGCCCTGCTCGAAAAAGAGATTCTCTTCCAGAGCGACCTGGTATCGCTGATCGGCCCCCGCCCGTCGGGGCAGCCAACCAACTACGAGAAATACACGCAAGGCAAAGTCTCTGACCCGGTCGGAACCGACGAAGATCCCCGCGATCCGGGTTTGCCCCCGGCGGGCAACCACAGTAACGGTACGAACACTTCGTCTTTTTCGCACAACGGCCAGTCGAAAGAATCCAGCCAAGAATAGCCACAGCTTGCAAAGCAGGGCATCCTCACCGGGTGCCCTGTTTTTATTTTCAATCGGCTATTTTCGCTTCGTCCATGTCACTCTCTACTCGCCTGTCGGCCCTCCCTCCCGGCCAGAAGATATACTTCGCTTCCGACTTCCACCTGGGCGCTCCGAGCCGGGAAGTCAGCCGGGTGCGTGAGCAGCGCCTCTTGCACTTTCTGGATACCATCCGCACCGATGCCCACGCCCTGTTGCTGGTAGGCGACGTATTCGACTTTTGGTTTGAATACCGCCACGTGGTACCCAAGGGGTTTGTGCGCTTTTTGGGCAAACTGGCCGAACTGGTAGATGGTGGCCTGCCCGTGTATATCTTCACGGGCAACCACGACATGTGGATGGCCGACTACTTTCCGCAAGAGTTGGGCATTCCCGTGTACCGGACCCCGCAACGGCTGGTGATTGGCGGCAAAGCCTTGCTGGTGGGCCACGGCGACGGCCTCGGCCCCGGCGATCGGCAATACAAATTGCTCAAGCGGGTGTTTGCGCATCCGGCCGCCCGTCGGCTCTTTGCGGCCTTGCACCCCGGCATCGGCATGCGCATCGCCCACGGCTGGTCGCGCCGCAGCCGCAAGTTCAGCGCCGATACCGATGCCCAATTTTTGGGCGAAGATGAATGGCTGTTGCAGTATTGCCGTCAGGTGGAAGCCCAGCAGCACCACGACTACTACATCTTCGGGCATCGGCACTTGCCGCTCGACCTGGAAGTAACTCCCGCCAGCCGATACATCAATTTGGGGGAATGGATCACCCATTGCACCTACGCCGAGTTTGACGGCCAGTGCGTTCGCCTTCGCCAATTTGCCAATGAAAAAGTGGTGGTGTAGTGCTTTGCTAAGTCTGCTGGCGATGCTTCCCCTCCGGGCACAGTCGCCGCTGGAAGCTGTGCGTTCGATCCCGCTCGGCGTGGCGGCGCATGCCTCGCTTGACCGCAACGGCCACCTGTTTGTGGCCGACGAGCGCGGCAACATCGACAAATACACCCTGGAAGGACAGCCGCTGCTCCACTATTCCCCTCAGAAAGTGGCCGTGCCCGACTTGCTGGAGGCGTGGTTTACCCTGCGCATCTTTGCCTTTTATCAGGAATACCAAGAATACCTGGTACTAGACCGTTTCCTCAATAACAGCCCGTTGGTTCGCTTCGCGCCCGATGCCGTGGGCTTTGCCCGCAGCGCTACGCTGGCCGCCGACAACCTCATTTGGGTATTCGACGATTCGGATTTCAGTCTGAAAAAATACGATCCCCAAACCCGACAAAACGTGCTGGTGTCGCCCCTGGCGCTGCAATTGGAAAGTACCGACGTGCAAGTGGGTTTCATGCGGGAGTATCAAAACCAGCTCTACGTGAGCGACGAAAGCAACGGCCTGCTGGTGTTCGACAATTTGGGCAACTACCGCAAGCGCTTGCCCTTTGCGGGGCTTGCGCATTTTGGCTTTGTGGGCAACGAACTGTATTTTTTGCGGGGCAGCGAGGTGATCTTTTTTCATCTTTACAACTTCCAGGAACGCACCGTACCACTGGTGCTACCCACACCGCCCGTGCATCAGGTGCTCGTGGCGCCAGAACACGTGCTGCTACTCACCGACCGCGAACTGAAAGTTTACCGCCTCCCCTAAGGCTCAGTGCAACAGGTTTTTGAGAATCTCGATCTCGACGGCGGGCGACACGCGCTCGTAGAGCATGTGATAGACCGCCCGGGTGATGGGCATATCAATCTGGTGCTGTTCCATCAGGCCGTTGAGGCTCCGCACGGCGTAGTAACCCTCGGCGACCATGTTCATCTCCATCTGCGCTGCCTTGACGCCGTAGCCCCGACCGATCATGTTGCCAAACATCCGGTTGCGGCTGAACTGCGAATAGGCCGTTACGAGCAAATCGCCCACGTAGGCCGAGTCGTGCAAATCGCGCGCGCGGGGTGCCACTTTCTCCAGAAAGCGGGCAATCTCCTGGAGCGCGTTGGACACAAGCACAGCCAGGAAATTGTCGCCGTAGTTGAGCCCGTGGCAAATGCCGCAGGCCAGGGCCACCACATTCTTGAGGACGGCGCAGTATTCGATGCCGTAGAGGTCGTCGGATACTTGGGCCCGCACGAAGCGGCAGTTCATCAGTTCGGCGAACGCCTGGGCCTGCGCCAGGTCGGCACCCGCGATGGTGAGGTAGGATTGCCGCTCCATGGCGACCTCTTCGGCGTGGCATGGCCCGGCGATGATGCACAGGTGTTCGGCCGGAATGTCGAAGGCCCGTTGCATGTAGTCGGTCACCAGCAGGTGTTCGTCAGGAATCATCCCCTTGACAGCCGACACGATGCGCTTGCCCGCCAACTGCTCGGGTGTCACCTCCGAAAGGGCGTCCTTGACAAAGGCGGCGGGCACGGCAATGACCACCGTGGCGGCGTCTTCGAGGGCTTTCCAGAGGCGCTTGCGGGCCCGCACCTTGCGGCGGTTGAGGTACACGTCGGCCAAGTAGCCAGGATTGTGGTGATAACGCCGGATGTGTTCTACCGCCTTCTCGTTGCGCAGCCACCACTCAATCTTGATGGGTTGTTCGGAGAGAATCTTTACCAGGGCCGTTGCCCAACTGCCGCCGCCAATGACAGCTACTTTTTCGGTAAGGACGGGAACGGGTGTCAAGGAGATGGCGCAAATGCTGAAAACGGCGCAAAATAGAAAAGTAGTACGATTTTTCTAGTTACTTCCCCCACGCGCCGGGTTCTCCCCTACGCCCGCAAAGGCCTACTCACCGCAGTCAATTCCTGGGTTAAGCCACTTGCGCGGCTGCTTTCCGGCCCTCAGAACTTTTCGAAAGCATTGCGAGGCTGATTTTCGTGTGCTTATCTTGTATGCCCCATCCGTATTGTAGCTGTATGTACGTCAGAATAAATTCTTCGCTCCGTCTTTGGTCACTCGCCTGTTTGCTGCTTCTGGGTAGTAGCTTGGCGGCAGGGGCCCAAGACAAATACTGGGTGCAACTGGCTACAAAGCCAGCCGATAGCCCGGCCCTCATCAGCGCACAAACCCGCCATCAACGCCAGCAAATGGGGCTGCCCGCCGAGCACCTGACCGACCGCGCCCTCGATCCGCGCGGGGTGACGGCCATCGCGGCACGCGCCACTGCCCTGGGCGGTCAGTCGCGCTGGCTCAACGCCGTGGTGGCCTACCTGACGCCCGCGCAACTGGCAGCGGTGGCTCAGTTACCGAGTGTGGTGGCTGTCTGGCCCGTAGGTCGTGCCCCGCACGCCGCCCGGTGGGGTGACCCCGCCGCCACCGAAAGCTGGGCCGAGCCCGCCCTGCCCCAGATGCAATCCCCGGCCCTTGCCGCCGCCCAACTCACCGGCCAGGGCGTGGCCGTCGGCGTCATTGACGCGGGCTTCTACCAAGCCCACCAGCACCCGGCCCTGCGCCACCTCTTCGAAGAAGGGCGCGTGCGGGGATACCGCGATTTTGTCAATCCCCAACGAGCGGATTTCTTCGGCACGGCCGAAACGCCCCTCGACGGCCACGGCACCACCGTGCTCAAGATGATCGCAGGCACTTCAGACCAGGGACAACACGGCATGGCTACGGGCGCTTCGTTCTATCTGGCCCGCACCGACCACGGCAAGTACGAATTTCGGGGGGAAGAGGACTACTGGATAGCCGCCCTCGAGTGGATGGACAGCCTCGGTGTTCGGCTTGTCAACACCTCGCTGGGCTACGCCTTGGGCTTCGATGACCCCAACGAAAACTACCAGCCTACGCAGATGGACGGCACGAGCGCCATTGCCCGGGCTGCCCAAATCGCTGCCGAAGAAAAGGGGATGCTGATCGTGGTCTCGGCGGGCAACGACGGCATGAACAAAGCCTGGCGCTACATCTCGACGCCCGCCGATGCGCCGGGCGTGCTGTCGGTAGGGGCCACTTTTGCCCAACCCTGGCACCGGGTGCCCTACAGCGGCATCGGTCCCGAATATTTGCCCTATCTCAAACCCAACGTCTCCTGCTTTTCGCTCACGGGCACTTCGTTTGCCGCCCCCGTAGTGGCCGGGCTGGCGGCTTGCCTACTGGAGAAAAGTCCCCAATTGCGCGGCGACCAACTGCACAGCCTCATCGAACAAGCAGGGCACCTCTACCCTTTTGGCAACAACCACGTGGGCTACGGCGTGCCGCAGGCCGACCGGGCTTTGTCGCTGCTCAATAGCGCCGATACCGTTTCTATGCTCACTCCCCAAACGGTCCGCCGCGTGGTGCGTTTGCGCCGCGAAGCCGCCACCGTGGTGGTGTACCACAAGTCGGATGCCCGCCAGGTGATCGCCCAGCAGGTCATCCGTCCGACGCGGGGTCGCCTCGTGATCCGGCGCCCTCGCCAGGCCGCGCATACGACGGTGGACAGCCCAGCAGGCGTGCGCGAGTTTATCTGGACAGACTAGATGCGCGAGATGCGGGCAAAAAAGCTTTCCTGGTAAGATTTGCTGACCGGAATTTTCTGCTCGGCCAGTAGCAAGGTGTTGTCTTCGATCGCCTCAATCTTGCGCGTATTGACGATATAGGAGCGGTGCACCCGGATAAACTGCTCGACGGGTAATTTTTCCTCTACTGCCTTCATAGTCGAGTACACTACGTATTGTTTATCGTCGGTCACCACGACGATGTAGTCGGAAAGGGCCTGGATGTAGCGTACCCGGTCGAGCCAGATTTTGACCATGCGCCCGTTGGTTTTGATGAACACGGACTCGAGCGGTGGGGGAGCGGACGGGCTTATTTCTTCGGTTACGCGCAGCACGGCTTGCGTGAAACGCGAGAAAGCAATGGGCTTCACCAGGTAGTCAACTACCTGCAATTCGAAGGCGTCGAGGGCAAAGTCGAGGTGCGAAGTAGTCAGGATGGTGGCGGGCCGATGGGGCAGCAAACGCATCAGTTCCATGCCCGTAAGGCCGGGCATCTCGATATCGAGAAAAATAATGTCCACCTTCGGGGCCTCGCGTAAATAGGCCAGCGCCGCTACCCCATCGCCCAGCGTCTTGACCAACGAAAGGGACGGTGTCTGGCTGATATAGTGCATCAGCAGATGCTGATTGGCTACGTCGTCATCTACGAGGAGGCAACGAAAAACACGAGTAGAAGAAGGCATGGCAACGGAAGGTTGGAGGCAGCTTTACAACTAGCCGGAAACGTAAATTTAGCGGTATTTATTTAACAAAACATTTCTAGTCTTGCAAAAACTAACCAGTGGTTTTCTGCGTGCAAAAAGCTACTGTGCCCCTGTGCAATCGCCTATCTTGCGCCTGACCAAACGAGTGACATGACTTACGAACAACTGCACGCGCACATGGGCCGCCAGCAATCGTTTTTGTGCGTGGGGCTAGACCCGGATCTGGCCAAACTCCCGGCGCACTTGCGGCGCGAAAAAGACCCTATTCTGGCTTTTAACCGCCAACTCATCGAGGCCACGGCCGACCTTTGCGTAGCCTACAAGCCCAACCTGGCTTTCTACGAATGCCTCGGCCCGGCCGGGTGGGAAACGCTGGCCCGTACGCTGGAGTACCTACCCTCCTCTCACCTGCGGATTGCCGATGCCAAACGGGGCGATATCGGCAATACGGCTGCCATGTACGCCCGGGCCTACTTCGAGACGATGGCCTTCGATGCCGTCACGCTTTCGCCCTACATGGGGCAAGATGCCATCGCCCCTTTTCTGGCCTTTCCCGATAAGTGGGCCGTGCTGCTGGCACTGACATCCAACCCGGGCAGTGCCGACTTTCAGCACCAATCGCTGGCAAATGGGCAAGCCCTCTACGAGCGCGTGATTGAGACCTCGCAGGGTTGGCCCCGGGCCGAGCGCCTCATGTACGTGGTGGGGGCTACGCAGGCCGCCCACCTGGCACGGGTGCGCGCCCTAGCCCCCAAAGCGGTGCTACTTGTGCCGGGGGTGGGTGCCCAAGGCGGCGACCTGGCCGCAGTCGTGCGGGCGGGTCGCTCGGCCGACGGCGGTCTGCTCATCAACGCTTCGCGCAGCATTCTCTACGCCAGCGATGGCCCCGACTTTGCACAGGCCGCCCGCCGGGCCGCCCAGCAATTGCAGCAAGCCATGTGGCAGTACGCCCAAGCCTGAACTACAGCACCCGAAACTCGATCCGGCGGTTTTTCTGACGATTTTCGTCCGAGTCATTCGGCACGAGGGGCTCGGACTTGCCGTAGCCTTGCGAACGTAGCTGGGCGGGCGGCAGGCCGCTTTGTTCGGTCAGATAGCGGAACACTTCGGCCGCTCGCTGTTCGCTCAACTTCTGATTGGCCACCGCACTGCCCACGTCGTCGGTGTGGCCCGCAATCTCGACGCGCAACGTTGGGTTGGCCCGCAAGAAAGCCGCAATCTGGTTCAGTTCCACCTTCGATTCATCGAGCAGGTGATAGTCGCCCGAGTCGAAGAAAATGTTATTGAGCGTCGTGCGCATACCCGAGCGTACGGGCTGCAGGGGTACGTCGAGCGTCACTCCCGCCGTGGCGGCCTCCGCGCCGGCAGGTTGGCGGTCGAAGGGAAAGCCCTCGAACAAGTAGCCCGGCTGGTTGACGTATAGGATGTACTCGTTGCCCGTAGCGAGCGTGATGAGGTATTCGCCCGTCACCGAATCGGAACTTACCACTTGCACGATCTCGTCGGTGCTGACGTCGTGCAGTTCGAGCGAGGCCGCCAGAGGCTGCTTGGTCTCGGCGTCGAACACCCGGCCGCGCACGTAGTCGGCAGCCCGCTCGATGACAAGTTGGGGAGGCAGTTCTAGGGAGTAGAGCAAACTGGTGCTGTTGCGCGGATCGCGGCGATCTTCTTTGGAAAAGTAAGCTGTGTGGCCATCGGCCGTCACAAAAAAGGAAATTTCATCGAGGTAAGTATTGAGCGGATAGCCCAGGTTGCGCGGCGAGACCCAATTGCTATCGGTACGCTCGG
>DAIMZG010000086.1:0-7537 GCA_036734065.1 Catalimonadaceae bacterium | reverse complement strand
CAAAAAAACATCCCCCGAAAGGGCTGCGTATGAGGCTGCATAACCTTTTTTGATATGTCCGAAAAATCACTTCAGCCCGCCTTTTCCTATTCTAAGCCCAATGCCTTGCCGCCCTCGCCTGAGCTTGACGCGCAAGTCAGTGAGCAAATCCAGCGCACCCTCGAAATCTACGCCGATGCTGACCGCGACACGCTCACGCGCCGCATCGCCGAGCTGGACCTCGAATGGGACATTGACCGCATCTTGGCCGTGAATACCTCCTCGCTAACCCTTTCGGGGCTGTTGCTAGGCGTCTTTGGCGGTCGTCGTTGGCTATTGCTGCCCACCGCGCTGATGGCCCTGCTCGCCCAGCGCGCGCTGCAGGGCACCAGCCCGCTGATGCCCGTGCTGCGCGCCCTCAACCTGCGCACTCGCCAGGAAATTGAAGAAGAAAAATACGCCCTCAAGGTACTGCGGGGCGACTTTCAGGACGTGCGCCTCGACGGCATATTGCCTAAAGAGAAAGCCCAACAAGCCCGCGCGGCTGTCCAGCGGTAAGTTCAGGGTACGGCACGCGCCTTGGCAAACGAGTATTTCCCCCAAATGGGGTAGTGGTCTGATTGCGTCACCGAGCGCAGGGTGCGAAAGTCGTGGATTACCAGCTCGGGGTCGGCAAACTGATGGTCTATCCGCAGAAAAGGCAGGCTACCCCGGTAGGTGAAGCCCAGTCCCCAGCCCGCCGCCTCGAAGGCGTTGCGCATGTAGCGACTCAGGCGGTAGTAGGCGTAGCTGTAGGGCAAGTCGTTGAGATCGCCACAGACCAGCGAAGGGTGCGGACACAAGTTGAGGTCTTCTTCTAGTTGTGCCAATTGGTGGTTGCGTTGCTCGTAGCTGCGGCGCATCTTCTGCGCCACGCGGCGCGACACCTGCCGGGCCGTGTCGCTGCCTAGTCCCAGGCGCCGCTCGTCGGCGTCGAGACTGAGCGACTGCAGGTGCACGTTGTAGAAGCGCACTGTGCCGCCGGGCAATTGCACATCGGCAAAAATCACCTGGTTGTTTTGCCGTTTGCTGGTGGCCAGCACGCCCTGCGCCCCCAGCGGGTGGCGGCTCAGGATGGCCATGCCAAAAGAACGGCCCGCTTTATCTACTGACCAGGGGGCGAAGTAGGTGTGCCAGCCCGCCTCCTCGAGGGTACGCAGTGGATTGAAACCACCCTTGGCCTCGTAATAAAATTCTTGTAGGCAGAGCACATCGGCCGGATGATCGGCCAGCCACTGCACCAACTGGTGTACCGACAATGGGCGCTCGCCGCGCGGATATTCGTAGAGGCTGAACACGTGGACGTTGTAGGAAAGTACCGAAAAATCGGGCGAACCCGGCTCGCCGCCACCCAGGCCGATGGTGGCCTGCCAGAATCGCCAGCCCATCGCCAACCAAAGCAACGGCACCACCGCCCACCCCGTGCGGAGGCGCAAGCCCCAAAGCAGCAACCCGATGTGCGCCATCAGCCAGAAGGGAATGGTGAGCGTGACAAAGGCCGCCGGCCAGAACTGAGCCGGCGGCACGAGCACGGCTGCGTAGGCCAGGGTGGTTAGGCCCGCCGTTAGCAGCGCGAGCGTCCGGAAAAAAGTGCGCACAGAGAAAGGAATGGGATGGATATCTGAGATAGTTGTTCGTACGGCAAAAATGTGTAATTTTGTCAGACTGAATCTAAGAAGAGGGGACAATGAGTCCCCTCTTTGCGTTATTTCACACGTACAGGCGCAATATGTTGCAGACGCAAATAGAACAAATGGCTGCGGCCTGCCTGCAAAACCCGGCGCACTTTCTGGTAGAGGTGCGTGTGCAGGGCGATGCGCGCCAGCCCAAAGTAGTGGTGTTGGCCGACGGCGATGCGGGCATCACCATCGAAGATTGCGCCGCCCTGAGTCGCCGCTTGGCGGCGCAGTTGGAAGAAGCAGGGCTGCTCGACTCGTACCGGCTGGAAGTATCCTCGCCGGGGGTGGACTATCCGCTCACCACCCTGCGGCAGTTTCGCAAGAACGTGGGCCGTACGCTGCAGCTATCGCTCCGCGACGGTGCCGAACTGACGGGGCGGCTCGAGGCCGTGGACGAGGACGAGGACACGATCACCCTCACCAGCGGAGCCAGCCGCAAGGCCAAGCCCGTAGCCCGGCAAGTAACCCTTTCTGACGTGGCCCAGGCGCGCGTCCTGATTTCGTTTCGATGAGTGGGCACGGTACGCCGGCCCCGAATTTTATTTATAAAAGCGTGTTGTATTCTGTAATCTTATGAACAGCAAAGAATTAATCGAAGCTTTTGCGGAGTTTGCGCGGCTCAAAAATATTGATCGCCCCACCACCATCCGCATTCTCGAAGATGTTTTCCGGGCCATCATCCGCAAGAAGTACGGCACCGACGAGAATTTCGACGTCGTCATCAATGTGGACCAAGGTGACTTGGAGATTTTTCGTTTCCGCGAAATTGTCGCCGACGACGAGGAAGAATTCGACGAGATGCTGCAAGTCCGCCTGGCCGAAGCCCAGCAAATTGAGCCCGACTTCGAACTGGGCGAAGAACTCTCCGAAAACGTGCAACTCGAAGACTTTGGCCGCCGCGTAGTGCAAACGGCCCGCCAAACGCTCATTCAGCGCGTCAAAGACCTGGAAAAGGACCTTCTCTACCAAAAGTACAAAGACCTCATTGGCGAGATCATCACCACCGAGGTCAACCAGGTGCTTTCGCGCGAAGTGCTCATGCTCGACAACGACGGTAACGAACTGGCCCTGCCGCGCGGTGAGCAGATTCCCAAAGACCGTTTCCGAAAGGGTGATACCATCCGGGCCATCGTCCACCGCGTCGAAATGAACAATGGCAACCCGCGCATCGTACTGTCACGTACGTCGCCCATTTTTTTGGAGCGGTTGTTCGAGAACGAAGTGCCCGAAGTGTACGACGGGCTCATATCGCTCCGCAAAATTGTACGCGAACCCGGTGAACGAGCCAAAGTAGCGGTGGAGTCGTTCGACGACCGCGTAGATCCCGTGGGGGCTTGTGTGGGCATGAAGGGCTCGCGCATCCACAGCATCGTGCGCGAGTTGGAGAATGAGAACATTGACGTTATCAACTACACTGAAAACCTGGAGTTGTACATCGCCCGGGCCCTGAGTCCGGCCAAGATTAGCAGCCTCAAGGTGGACAGAGAAGGCAAGCGCGTATCGGTGTACCTCAAGCCTGACCAAGTATCGTTGGCGATTGGGCGCGGCGGACAGAACATCAAGTTGGCCAGTCGGCTCATCGAAATGGAAATTGATGTCTTCCGCGAAACCGAAGAGGTGTACAACGAAGACGATGTGCCGCTGGAGGAGTTTGACGACGAAATCGAACAGTGGATCATTGACGAGCTCAAGCGCATCGGGCTAGACACGGCCCGGAGCGTACTGGCCGTTTCGAAGGAGGACTTGGTTCGTCGTACAGACCTGGAAGAAGAAACGATTGACGATATCTTCAATATTTTCAATCAGGAATTTGAGCAGTAGAAACATAGCCGTACTTTTGTAGCCATTTCATTACCGCAAAAGATTTGCTGCAAAAAACCCATACAGGGATCGGCCAAAAACGAAGGGAGAATATTTGAGTATGTCAGAAATAAAGACGATGCGGCTCAGCCAAGTAGCCAGAAAATTGAACGTGGGCATGCCCACGATCACGAATTTTCTGTCGGCGCAAGGTTTCAGTGTTGAGTCCAATCCAAACTCGAAAGTGACCATGGAGCAGTTCCGCCTGCTGGCGCGCGAGTTTGAATCGTCTGCGCTGGATAAGGAGGAAGCCTCCAGTATTATGATCGGCGTAAGCCGGAGTGGCGAAGGTGAGTCCGATGAGCCCACTCCCGTAACGGACCGTTCTGCTACGGAAGAAGAAAAAATAATTATTCGGGGCACCCGCTACGATGAGTCTGCCAAGCCCAAACCTGCGCCAGCATCCGGGCCGAAAGAAAAGCCGGCCGAAGCGTCGGCGCCTGCGCCCAAAGCAGCGCCTGCCGTGGAGGAAAAACCCGTAGCGGAGACAAGGCCCGCAAACGAAGCAAAGCCTGCAAACGAAGCAAAACCTGTAGTCGAGGCAAAGCCTGTCTCTGAAGAAGCGCCTGCGGCCAAGGCGAAGCCTGCGGCTGAAGAAAAGGCGTCGGCACCAGCGCCAGCCCAGAAAGCTGAGGAATCTGCCAAGACAGCGGCAGCCCCCGCTGCCGAAAAGCCTGCGGATAAGCCAGCCGAGCCAGAAGCAAAGCCTACGCAAAAGTCGGCGGATCCGGCACCGGCACCACCAATAGCCGCCCGCGCCGACGGACTGAAAATTCTTGGTAAGATAGAACTGCCGCCGCCGGGCACGTCTGGCCGCCGTTCGGGAGGAAATACCCGTGGCGGCCAGTCTGACCGCCGTGGTGGTGGACCAGCACGGCCAAGCGCGCCCGATGCCAATCGCCGTACGGATCGTGCGGCGCCGCGCGGCCCTGAGCGGCCCGCGGCTGCCCCCCGGCCGATCTCTCCCGCGTCCAAGCCCACCGTGACGGCCTCTGCCGATACGTCGGCCCGTACCGAGAAGTCCGCCAGTCCGCCCCCCGTCGAAAAACCCGCCGAGCCGGAGGTAATCACTTCCAAAGCCGACCAACTCAAAGGCCTCACCGTATTGGGCAAGATTGAACTGCCCGAAGAAAAGCGGCGTGGTCCGGGCGCGGCGGGCGACAAAAAGCGCAAGCGTAAGCGCGTTCAGACCAACAAAACGGCGGGACGTACGGCCGTGCCCGAAGATTCCAGCCGTCGCGACAATACGCGTGGGCCCGTCACTCGGGGTGCCAAAAAACCCGTTCGTGGTGCCAAAGAGGAGCTTACGGACAAAGAGATTCAGGAGCAAATCAAGGCCACGCTAGCCCGCCTGAGTGGTGGCAAAGGCAATGCCCGCTCGCGCTACCGCCGCGATCGTCGTTCAGCAGCCGCCGATGCCCGCGAAGAGCGCATCCTGCAAGAGCAGCAAGACGCTAAGTTGCTGAAAGTAACCGAGTTTATTTCGGCCAACGACCTGGCCTCGCTCATGGGTGTGTCGGTCAACCAGGTCATTTCCACCTGTTTGTCGCTGGGGATGTTCGTTTCGATCAACCAGCGCCTCGACGCCGAAGCCATCACCATCATTGCCGATGAGTTTGGCTTCGAAGTAGAGTTTCAGAAGGAAGAAGAAGAAACGGTCATCATCGAAGAGGACGATCCGGATACGCTCGTGTCCCGGGCGCCGATCGTGACCATCATGGGCCACGTAGATCACGGCAAAACCTCGCTGCTCGACTACATCCGCAGCACAAAAGTCACTGCCCAAGAGGCAGGTGGCATCACCCAGCACATTGGCGCGTACGACGTAATGACCCGGGGCGAAAAGCAGATTACATTCCTGGATACGCCTGGCCACGAAGCCTTTACGGCTATGCGCGCCCGCGGGGCTAAAGTAACGGACATCGCCATTATTGTAGTAGCGGCCGACGACAGTGTGATGCCCCAGACCAAGGAGGCCATCAACCACGCCCAAGTAGCGGGTGTACCCATTGTCATCGCGCTCAACAAGGTGGACAAGGCGGGAGCCGACGTTGAAAAAGTGAGGGGGGAGTTGGCCAACATCAACATCCTTGTCGAAGAATGGGGAGGTAAGTACCAGAGCCAGGAAGTGTCGGCCAAAACGGGCCAGGGCATTCCCGAATTGCTTGAAAAAGTATTGCTCGAAGCCGAACTACTCGAACTCAAGGCCAATCCGGCCAAAAAAGCCATCGGTACGGTGGTAGAAGCTACGCTCGACAAGGGCCGTGGCTACACCACCACCATCCTGATCCAATCGGGTACGCTCCATGTGGGCGACGTGGTACTGGCAGGTGCCCACTACGGCCGGGTGCGGGCCATGACCGACGACACGGGTGCCCGGATTAAACAGGCGGGGCCTTCCAAGCCCGTACAGGTGCTGGGCCTCAACGGGGCGCCCCAAGCCGGCGACATCGTCCGGGTGATGGAAAGCGAGCGCGAAGCCCGCGACATTGCCACGCGTCGCGAGCAGATCATGCGCGAGCAAACCATCCGGACGCGCAAGCACATCACGCTCGACGAGATTGGCCGCCGTTTGGCCATCGGGACGTTCAAGGAACTGAACGTCATCCTGAAGGGTGACGTGGACGGCTCCATCGAAGCCCTTTCCGACTCGCTGCTCAAGCTATCTACCGAAGAAGTACAGGTCAATATCATTCACAAGGCCGTTGGCCAGGTGTCTGAATCGGATGTGCTGCTGGCCTCTGCGTCCGACGCCGTGATCATCGGCTTCCAGGTGCGGCCTTCGCCCAATGCCCGCAAGTTGGCCGAGCAGGAAGAAATCGAAATTCGCCTTTATTCGATCATCTACGACGCCATCAACGACCTCAAAGACGCTATGGAGGGCATGCTTTCGCCCAAGGTCGAAGAGGTCATTACGGGCAGTGTGGACGTACGCGAAGTCTTCAAGATCACGAAGGTGGGCACCGTAGCGGGTTGCTACGTCACCGAAGGGACGATCAAGCGCAACAGTACCATCCGACTGGTGCGCGACGGCATTGTGGTGTACACGGGTAAAGTCGGTACGCTGCGCCGCTTTAAAGAAGACGTGGCCGAAGTACGCTCAGGCTACGAATGCGGTATTGCCATCGAGAAATACCACGATATCCGAGAAAGAGACGTCATTGAAGTATTCGAGCAACGCGAAACCAAGCGTACGCTCTGATCCGAGATTTGATAAAACCTAAAAAAAGCCGCCCCCGAAAGAGAGCGGCTTTTTTCGTTGCCTAGTGTGGGCCGCCCTTACTTTTTGGCAGCCGGCGGCTGGGCAGCATTGAGCCCTTCGAGCACTTCTTGCGTGACATCGAGGCTGTCGGCAGCGAAGAGGACACTGCCCCCCAGGCCGGTATAGCCCAGCACGAAGGTGTAGTTGCGCTCACGGCCAAAATCGCGCAGGTAGTTGGAGATGTTCTCGTTGAGTTCGCGGCTCAGCTTGGCTTCTTCGTCCATCAGGTTCTGCGTGATGCGGTCTCGGTACTGCACCAAGTCCTGCTGTTTTTTCATCAGGTCTTGCTCCAGGCTGACGGCCTCCTGCTGCGTAAGGCGTCCCGTTTGGGCGCGCTGCTGGGCCTCCATGAACTCTTTCTCCAGTTTTTCGGTGCGCGAGGTAATGTCGCGTTCGGCCCGACGGCTGCGCGACTCGAGGTTTTCCTTGTTTTGGCTAAAGAAAGTGTAGCGTGCCAGCAACGAATCGGTGTTGACGTACACGATGACCGGAAAAGAGTCGGCGGCAGCGGCTACGACTTGGCTGACGAGCGAGTCGGCCTGTGCCGAGGAGGGTGCCGACGAAGAAGTTACCGGACGGGGCGATTGCAACACCATGTAGAACAAAATCGCGATGGCCACCAGCGAAACGGCGTGGAGCGCGAGAGACAAATGCTTCACAATTATTTTATTAGTTAAACTAAACTGATACCTTCGCAAAGGTAGTTATTCTTTCGGGT
>DAIMZG010000085.1:0-7650 GCA_036734065.1 Catalimonadaceae bacterium | reverse complement strand
TGGGCGATACGTACCACGAACTGCAAGAGCACGCCAAGTCGGACGCGGCCTACGAAGCCGCCCTTGGCCTTGACCCCAACAACGCCACGACGCTCAACAATTACAGCTATTACCTCTCGTTGCGGCGCGAAAAGCTCGACCAAGCCCGCAAGATGGGCGAGAAACTCATTGCCGAAAACCCCGATAACCCCACCTTCCTCGACACCTACGGCTGGATACTCTACACCCTCGAAGAGTACGAAAAAGCCCGGCCCTACCTAGAGCGCGCGGCCGAAGGCTCGGAAAGTGGCATTGTCATTGAACACTATGGCGATGTGCTCTACCGCTTGGGCCAGTACGATGCCGCCGTTGAGCAGTGGCGCCGAGCGCGCGAAGTGGGTGGAGAACTGACCAATTACATTGACCGTAAGATTGCCGACCGAAAACTGTATGAATAAAATCCTGCTGTGGGCCTTGCTGCCCGCACTACTTTTTGTGGGATGCAAACGCCGCTCGGCGCCTACGGCCGAAGAGGCCATCAACCGCGAAATGGGTACGCTGGTGATCACCGCCTTTCAGTACGACTTTCTCCAGTCGCGGGCGCGGCTGTCCTTTCAGGGGCCCGACGACCGCTTCAGCGCCACGGCCACTATCCGGATGCAAGAAGACAGCGTCTTGTGGATGTCGGTCAGCCCCGGGTTGGGCATCGAGGTAATGCGCTGCCTGGCCACGTCCGACTCCGTACGGGTGATTGACCGCCTCAACAAGAAAAATTATTTGTTCGATTACCCAGCCCTGAGCCGTAAGCTAGGCTTTGTGCTGACGTTCGATCTGCTGCAAGCCATCGTGGTGGGCAACCTGCCCTTCCCCGACCTGGCGCGCCGGAAAATTCGGCGCGACGATCCGTTTTTCGTCATCGAGCAGGCTGCCGACAGCATTTTGCTCTTCAACTACGTCAACAGCCAAAGCGCCAAGTTAGAACGCGTACAGGCCACGGAAACCAACTCGAAAAGTCAGCTCGTGTTGGAATACAAAGCTTTCGAGGCGTTGGACGGCAAGCTGTTTCCCCACGAGACGGATGTGCGCCTGGCCCCGGCCGCCCGCGCCCAGGGCACCACCACGCTCAATATCCGCCATACCAAAGTAGAGGCGCTCACTAGTTCGCCCGGCTTTCCCTTCGATATGCCCGGCAACTTCGAGCGCATCACCCAGTAAGGACCCATGCGCATTTACGCCCTGCTTTTGCTGCTGCTCTTCGGAGCCGAGGGCTTTGCGCAAAAAAGCAAGGCCGAACTGGAGCGTGAGAAAAATGAAAACCTGCGCCGCATCGAAGAGGCTGCACGTACACTGACCGAAACGGGCAGCACCAAAAAAGCTACGCTGGGACAACTGGCCGCCCTCCGTCAGCAGGTGGCCGCCCAGCGGCGAATTATGGCCTCGATGGAAAACGAGATTCGCCTCCTGACGGCCGAAATGGCCCAACTCAGCGACGTGACCGAAGCCCTCGAGCGCGACCTGGAAGCCCTCAAGCGCGAATACGCCGCGATGGTGGAGGCGGCCGCCCGGGCTCGCTACCTCGACCGCCTGCTCTTCCTCTTTTCGGCCGAGACCTACAACCAGTTTTCCCGACGGTTGCAGTACCTGCGGCAGTATGGCCAGGCCCGCACCGAGCAAGTCGAGCAGATCGGCAAAGTAAAAGAGGCCTTGCTGAGCCAGCAGACCAGCCTAGTCAGCAAGCGCGCCGAAAAAGCGCAACTGCTCGAACAGCAAGTGGCCGAAAACCAAAAGTTGCTGGGCTTGCAACAGGAACGCGACGTGCTCGTGCGGCGGCTCAGTGCCCAGGAAGCCGATTTGCGGGCCGAACTGCAAAACCGCCGGGCCGCCGACCAGCGTCTTGAAAAGCTCATTGCCGACCTGATCCGGGCCGAAATTCGCCGTTCGGCCGAAGTGGCGGCCGCCAAAAAAGCCAAGACGGCCGAGAAAGGCCGGGTAACCCTCGATGCCGAAACGGCCGTGATCTCGACGTCCTTTGGCGCCAACAAAAATCGCTTGCAGTGGCCTGTCGAGACGGGCTTCATTTCCCGGCAATTCGGCACGCATCCGCACCCGGTACTCAAAGGCGTGACAGTGGACAACGCCGGTGTGGATATTCAGACCAATAAAGGCGAAAAGGTACGCGCCGTTTTCGACGGTGAAGTGGGCTTTGTGGCCAGTATTCCGGGCATGAACGGCCGGATTGTTTCTATCCAGCACGGGGAATATTTTACCGTGTACGCCGGCCTGAAAGACGTCGTCGTCAAGGTCAATCAGAAGGTCAAAGCCCGTGACGTGATCGGAGAAGTATATACCAACAAGGAAGGAATAGCAGAATTTCAGTTTCAGGTGTGGCGTAACAACCAACGGCTCAATCCGCAGCAGTGGCTTGGCCAGCGCTAAATACCGACTTTGTGCAGGTAAGTCGGATCCGGGCAACTATTTACTGACGTATATCCTTTTGGGTCATAGATATTATCGGCAACTTTACCGAGAAGTGTTTTGCCTAACTTATTACGTGTGGCCCCAAATGCGGCTTGTGCAAGCTATTATTTCCGGCTACTCCTTTACTTTGTATCCTTTAAAGCGTTACGCTCATTATGAATAATTCATTTGTTACTGCCTTCATCGGTGGCCTTGGCGGCTGGGAAGTGCTACTGATTTTGCTCGTTGTAGTGGTGCTGTTTGGTGCCAAGCGCATTCCTGACCTGGCCCGCGGCCTTGGGCAGGGCATTCGCGAATTCAAGGACGCCACGCGTGAGATTAAAGACGAAATCGAGAAAGACGACCGCCCGGCCCGCAAATGATTGCCTCTCTTTCGTACGATACGCTGGCCGATATCCGGCGTGACCTGATGGCGGGTCAGTTGACTTGTCGTCAACTGGTAACGCACTATCTGGAAGTGATCCGGGCCAAGGCCGATCTGAACGCCTTCTTGGCCGTGTACGAGGACGAGGCGCTGGCCGCGGCTGACCGGGTGGATACACAACTAGCTGATGGCACTGCCGGGCGACTGGCCGGCTTGGTGGTGGGTATCAAAGACGTGCTCTGCTATCAGGGCCACGGTTTGCAAGCCTCCAGCCGCATCCTCGACGGCTTCGTGTCGCAGTTTACGGCCACAGCCGTGCAGCGACTGCTCGACGAGGGTGCCATCGTAATCGGGCGGCAAAATTGCGACGAGTTTGCCATGGGTTCTTCCAACGAAAGTTCGGCCTTCGGACCCGTTCGCAATGCGGCCGATCCCGAACGCGTGCCCGGCGGTTCGTCGGGAGGCTCGGCCGTGGCCGTACAGGCGGGCATGTGCCTGGCTTCGCTGGGTACCGACACGGGCGGCTCGGTGCGACAGCCCGCAGCTTTTTGCGGCGTGATCGGTCTCAAACCCACTTACTCGCGCATTTCGCGCTACGGCCTGAGCGCCTACGCTTCCTCTTTCGATTGTATCGGGATTTTCGCCCGCAGCGCGGCCGATGCGGCCTTGCTGCTGGAAATCATGGCGGGTGCCGACGACTACGACAGCACCGTGTCGCACCGCCCGGTGTTGCCTTATGCCGAACTGCTCACGAAGATGCCAGAAAAACTGAAGATCGGGTATCTCGAAGATTGCATTATGCATGACTCGGTGAGCGAAGATATACGTAATAGCATCCTAGAAACGATATCTTTTCTAAAAAAAGAAGGGCATGAAGTAACACCCATAAACTTTTCTTTTCTGGAATACGTACTCCCTACATACTATATCCTGACCACGGCCGAGGCCAGCGCCAACCTGGCTCGCTACGATGGCGTGCGGTATGGCTACCGTACGCCGCAGGCCGCTAGTTTGGAAGAAATGTATAAACAAACCCGGACAGCGGGCTTTGGGGAAGAAGTGAAGCGTCGCATTATGCTGGGCACTTTTGTGCTGAGCGCAAGTTATCACGACGCCTTTTATACGAAAGCCCAGCGGGTGCGCCGTTTGATCAAAGAAGAAATGGACGGGATGATGGAGCAGTACGATGTCATCTTGTCGCCAACCACGCCCACAACGGCTTTCCGGATTGGCGAGAAAATAGACGATCCCATTGCTATGTACCTGGCCGACGTGTTTACGGTCGCCGCCAACGTAGCGGGTGGTCCGGCCATTTCGATACCCAATGGAGAAGACGGTAACCGACTGCCCATTGGCTTGCAAGCTATGTCAGCGCCGTTTACCGAAGCCAAGTTGTTGGCTTTTGCTCATTATCTGACCACAAAAAAACCGTAGTGTATGCGTAAGTTGGTTGTATTGATTGGTGTCTCTGCCCTGGTGGGTTGGTGCCATGTGGCTTCGGCCCAGACAAACCCCGCCTTCATTGGCCCCACGATGCCTCATCCTGATGTCATCAAACCTCAGGATGTGCTCGTGGAGGAAGCACAACAAGAACTGGTGGAGGAACCCAGCGCGGTTTCGCCCCTCGAGAGCATCTGGTTCGACAACCTTACGCACATTCCCCTTGAACCCGACGAGGTAATTATGGATCGCTTGTCTTGCCTGAGCGAGCAGATGCAGATTGAGTTGGATTTCAACCGCACCATACGCGGTTTTATAGATTATTTTACGGTGCGCAATCGGGCCTATACCGAAGAGATGATCAAGCGGCGGGACGTGTACTTTCCCCTCTTCGAAGAAGCCCTGGCCCGCCACGGTATGCCCGATGAGCTCAAATACCTGGCCATCGTCGAGTCGGGTCTAAACCCCCGTGCACGCTCGCGGGTAGGCGCGCTGGGGCTGTGGCAATTTATGCCTCCCACGGGGCGCATGTACGGGTTGCACCACAACCAATTTCAGGACGAGCGCATGGATCCTTACAAGTCCACCGAGGCCGCCTGTCGTTACCTGAAGTCATTGCACCAGATGTTCGGCGACTGGCACCTGGCCCTGGCTTCGTACAACTGCGGGCCGGGCAACGTGCGGCGTGCCATTCGTCGTTCGGGCCACAAGCAGACCTTCTGGGACGTGTACAACCATTTGCCCCGCGAAACCCGGTCGTACGTACCGCAGTTCATTGCCGTAGCCTACGCCATGAACTACGCCGAAGAACACAATATCTTGGTAGCCCCCGACAGTATGCTAGCCGTCATTCCGCACGACACGCTGCGGGTGGATAGCTACGTCTGTTTGCACGCCCTCTCCGAAGAGTTGGAAGTAGAGGTGGAGGCGCTGCGCTTCCTCAATCCGGAGTTGTATCGCGATGCCGTAGCGCCCGTGTCAGAAGGGTACGCCCTGCGCATTCCGGCGCACACCAAGGCCTTTGTAGCGGCCAACCGGACCTGCGTGCTGGCAGCGGCCGCCACCCCCGCCAATACGGTTAGCAAAGTGTCGGAAGGATCGTCTGCTGCCCTTGCAACCGCTGCCCCTGCCCAGCGCAAAATAACGTACCGGGTACGCTCCGGCGACGTGCTGGGTACCATTGCCCGGCGCCACCAAGTAACGGCCAGCCAATTGCGGGCCTGGAACAACCTGCGGGGCAATACCATCCGGGTAGGGCAACAATTGGTGATCTGGAAAGATGGTGCTGCACCCACTGCCGTCGCGCAGGCCAAGCCGGCAGCGACTGCCCCCAAAGCCAGCGCCGCACCGCGTTCCAACAGCGTACCTTCCCGCCAGTATCACTACGTGCAGCCCGGCGATACGCTGTGGGACATTTCACGCAAATACGAAGGTGTCAGCGTGCAGCAACTGATCAAACTCAACAACCTGAAGGGTAATAGTATCAAGCCCGGGCAGAAGCTAATCATTAGCTAAGGTAAGCGTCCCTAAACCAGAACAAAGAAAGCGCTTTTCAGCGCTTTCTTTGTTCATTTTGTGCAAAATGCGGACGGCAAGCTACCTCATCCGCACTTTTTTTGTAAATCACGTCGGATCGGTGCCTTCTTTGGTACTTTGTTTCTCCAAACGTAATTGAGTTTTGCGCAACGCTATTTTGAAGCATCATCAGGAGTGGTTCACCGACTGGTTCGACTCACCCTACTACCATTTGCTCTACGAACACCGGGACGAGGCCGAAGCCCGGGAATTTATTCAGCGCCTCGTGCAACAGCTCGCGCTTAAACCATCGCACAAGGTGCTGGACTTGGCTTGTGGCAAAGGGCGGCACGCCATTTACCTCAATCGCCTGGGCTACGAAGTGCGCGGTGTGGATTTGTCCAAGTCGAACATCGCCACGGCTAGTTGGCACGCCAACGAGCGCCTCAAGTTTCGGGTACACGACATGCGCTACGTTGTCAAGCCCGACTATTTCGATGTGGTGCTCAATCTATTTACCAGCTTTGGGTATTATCCCAAAGATGAAGACAATGCCCAGATCGTGCGGGCCGCCGCCCAGAACCTGAAACCGGGCGGGCGCCTCGTGCTCGATTTTATGAACACGCCGCGCGTGCTCCAACAATTGGTGAATGAAGAAACGCAAACGCGGCACGGCATCACGTTCCGGATCACCCGCAACGTGGCCGAGGGGATGATCGTCAAGGGCATTCGTTTTGAAGACAATGGGCGCAACTACGTCTTTGAGGAGAAAGTGAAGGTGCTCGAACAAGCTGACTTTGCCCGTTATTTCGCCGAGGCCGGGCTGCGCCTCGAAGCCGTGTACGGCGACTATCACCTGCAAGACTACGCTCCAACCACCTCGGAACGGATGATCTTCGTGGGCCACCGCGCCTGAAGGCGGGTACGTCAGCCACATTTTTAAATACGAATTGCCCCGCACTTATTGCCTCCGTTGACCCGGGTTAGCCTAACCTCAGGTGGCCCCAGCAACTTTTTTCGGACGCCCAGACCCGGACAGAGAAACGCCACGATAAAACGGCGCAAATCCACTTTGTTCTCTACGCTCGTACGTACACCAATCCCGGTTTGCTGTGCTTGCTTGTCGGCGAATGGATAAGTAGAAACTGCCGCTGATCGGGAGATCATATCTCCACATTTAACTTTAGATCAATGTCAAAAGTAACGAGTACGGGTGCGCGCCGAGGTGACAAACGGGCTTCGCGCCGGGAGTTCATTCAGTACGGATCGCTGTTTGTGGCCACTACGGGCCTTGTGCTGAGCGGGTGCAACAACGACGACGACGACATGGGGCCCAACATGCCCGATGACCCCGCAACGGTAGATCTGGGCAGTGGCGACATCGGCGTCCTCAATTACGCCTATGCCCTCGAACAGCTCGAAGCGGCTTTCTATACGCAAGTTTTGCAGGGGCAGTATTACGCCAACGCCAGCGGCGAAGAGCGGATTATCATGCAAGATTTGCAGGCCCACGAGGTTATTCACCGCGACTTTCTGAAGGTGGCCATCAATGCAGCCTCGAGCAACGCGGCCATCGCTGACCTGGAAGTTGACTTTTCCGGCATTGACTTTGGCAATCGCGCCAGCGTGTTGGGTGCGGCCAAAGCTTTCGAAGACTTGGGCGTACAGGCGTACAATGGGGCCGGGCAATTGCTCAGCAGTGCGGACTTGCTCACGTTGGCGGGCAAAATTGTCTCCATAGAGGCGCGCCACGCAGCGGCTATCCGCAGTTTGCTCGACAGCAATCCGCGTTCTTTTGCGGGCGACGACATCATTGACGCGCAGGGGCTGGAAATCACCCGGACGCCCGCCGAAGTGCTCATGATTGCGTCCGA
>DAIMZG010000084.1:0-7727 GCA_036734065.1 Catalimonadaceae bacterium | reverse complement strand
TGTTGCTCTTTCCCCTGTCGTACCGCTCCTACATTTCGATGGCCAAGATGCGGGTACTCAAGCCGGAGCTAGACACCATCCGTGAGCAGAACACCGATGACATGCAGAAGCAGCAGCAAGAGCAGATGAAACTCTACCAGCAGGTGGGGGTCAATCCGCTCAGCGGTTGCGTACCGCTGGTGCTGCAGATGCCCATTCTGTTGGCCATGTTCTACTTCTTTCCCAACTCGGTGGAGCTGCGGCAGCAAGGCTTCCTCTGGGCCGACGACCTTTCGACGTACGACTCGATCTTCGATTTGCCCTTCACCATTCCCGGCTACGGCGCGCACGTAAGCCTCTTTACGCTGCTGATGACCCTCTCGCAACTGGCCTACACCTACTACAACAACCAGTTGACGACCACCGTGCAGGGACCGATGAAGGCCATCACGTACCTGATGCCCGTGATTTTCTTGTTCGTGCTCAATTCCTACCCGGCCGGGCTGAGTTTCTACTACTTCGTCTCGAACATCGTCACGGTGAGTCAGCAGTTGATCATCCGCCGCTTTGTGGACGAAGACAAGATCCGGGCGCGCCTCGACCAGAACCGGGAGAAGAACAAGACCAAGAAAAAGTCGAAGTTTCAGACCCGGATCGAAGAAGCCATGAAGGCCGCGCAGCAAGAGCAGCGCAACAGCCCCAACGGCACGCCGCCCCGCGGCAAGAAAACGCGGTAGCGCCTCCACGCGGAGCTGTTTGTCCGACGGGCGCTGCCCATCGTTTGGGTATGTCATCTTTTCGGGGCTGCCCAGCGTTCGTTGTCCGACGGGCGCTGCCCATCGTTTGGGTATGTCCCCTTGGGGCGCGATAGCTATTTACAACAATTTATAAATGCCTCCTGCAAAATGCTTTTTTGGCTCGTATGAGTGCGCTATTTTATTTCGATAAAGACGTAAAAGCTTAATGTGTTCGAAGAGGTTACTTGTTGAACATAGTTGATTTTTTGTAAAGAGGGGGGAAGGAGAGATTCCTGCCTTTATTTCTTTCAGGAGTTACGCACCCACATTGCGGAACACCCCTCCAAGGATTTCGTATACGCGCTGAACAGAACCCTTAGAGGGTTTTGGGAGTGTATAGCAGGGCTTGCGTAACGCCTGCTCTTTTACGTACCGCTTTCGTGCGGCCCCGGTAAAATGCCGACACGGAGCACCGCAGCCTAAGCCAGAGGGTTCTTTGCGCTGGTTGTAATAAATTATTTAATGTTGAAAAGCTTTGTGCACTTCAATCCCGTTGCTGAGGTGGACGCACGCAGACAAGCTTCCGATCGGCGGCTGCGGTGCACCGATGGCACGCAGTTGGGGCCCGATCAGGAAGAAAATATTTGGAAATAGCCACTAGCAAAGACGCCGGGCGACTGCGCAGCGAAAAATTATGCGCCGCAGAAACGCCCGAATGGCGCATTTTTCGCGTAAATTCTCTGACAAAACCTGACAATGATCAGTTATGGGGTTGAGGGGTATCATAGAGATACGTCCTTTTTTTGGGGTGATTTGTAACCTGACAACGAACTTTGCCTCGTTATGAAAATTTTGATCGGTTTCTATCCGCTTTACTGGCCGCTGCGCGAACTCACGTTCGTGGCAGACTACTTCCGCGGGCGGCCAACCCGGGTGGTGGGTGTGCCTTTGCACAACCTCCAACTCATCCCCGAAGTCCCCGCCGAAACGCAGTGGCCCGACCCGGATGATCCCCTGCCGATGGCCGATTGGTCTTTTGCCCTGCACGCGCAGCGGACGGCTTCGTGGCTGACCCTCCAGCAAGAGAGCCGTTTTGCCGACCTGGTGGTCTTGCCGCGCCACGTGTACCAAGCCTCGTACCAAAGCTCCGAAGGGCTGCACACCTGCGCGTCCGACGCGCCCCAGTTGGGCTGTCCGGCCCTGGTGGTGCCAGCCGAGGCCACCGAGGTGGACAACGTGCTGCTCATCTTCGACGGCTCGTGGGCTTCTATGCTGGCCATCCGGCAGTTTTGTCAGACACTGCCCCAGCTTTGCATCCGTCACGATGCCAACGTACTCTGCGACGAGTCGGTTGACCTCACGCGGGGCGACGAAAAGGCCTTCATTGACTACCTCAAGGCGCACTTTCGCTCGGTGGCCTGGCACAAGATATCGCAGGTGCCGCCCCGGGCCGTACGCGCCGCCCTCGACATTACACCGCGCACGTTGGTGGTGAGTGCCGACGGCCTCCCGGCCGTGCTCGCCAATTTGTTTGGCACTCCACAGGCCCACGAGGCAGTGCCGACCGACGGGGGGCTGATTGCTTTCATCGGGGGTACCACTACCCGCCTGCCGCTGACCGAAGGCTGGCAGGGCCTCTCGCAAACGCTGCGCTGACATGGCTACTGATACCACCGTTGCGATTGGCTGCGCCCACTGCGGCGATGCCTGCGACACCCAGACCCCGCACCGCCTCGACGACAAGGTTTTTTGTTGCCAGGGCTGCCAGAGCGTGTACGAAATTTTGCACACGCATGACCTCTGCCAGTTCTATCAGCTCGACGACCGGGCAGGTCGCAAGACCGACGTAGCCACGGGCAATCGCTTTGCCTTCCTCGATCACGCCGAGGTGCGCGACGAACTCGTACAGCCCGTGCCGGGCGGGCTGGGGCGCGTCACGTTCTTCATCCCCATCATTCACTGCACGTCTTGCATCTGGCTGCTCGAAAACCTGCACCGCCTGCACCCGGCCGTGCGCCGCGCCACGGTGCACTTCACCCGCAAAGAGGTCACGGTACAGTTTGACGAAAGCAGCCTTTCGCTGCGCGGCCTGGCCGAATTGCTGGTCCAGGTGGGCTACGCGCCCGACGTGCGCCTCGGAGCCGAAGCCCGCACCCGGCCTTCGCGCCAGTTGTGGTACAAGATCGGCATTACGGGTTTTTGCTTCGGCAACATTATGCTGCTAAGTTTTCCCGAATACCTCGGGGCCGAAGTGACCGACGCGTCGTACCTGCGTTTCTTCGCCGGGCTGAACGTGCTGCTCTCGCTGCCCGTTTTTTTCTACGGCGCCGCCGACTATTTCCTTTCGGCCTACCGCAGCCTGCGGCGGGGCTATGTCAACCTCGACGTGCCCATTGCCCTGGGCGTACTGGCCCTGTTTGGCCGCAGTCTCTACGAGATCATCAGCCAAACGGGCGCCGGCTACCTCGATTCGCTGGGCGGGCTGATTTTCTTCCTGCTGATTGGCAAGTGGTACCAGGGCAAGACTTACCGCGCCCTGGCCTTCGATCGCGACTACCGTTCTTACTTCCCGATGGCCGTTACGCGCCAGGGCGAGGCGGGGCAGGAGGAAAGCGTGCTGCTGAAAGACCTGGCCGTGGGCGACCGCATTGTGGTGCGCCACCAGGAACTGATCCCCGCCGACGCGGTGCTCAGCCGGGGCGAGGGCAAAATTGACTACAGCTTCGTGACGGGCGAGGCCGCCCCCGAACGCCGCCGCGTGGGCGACACCATCTATGCGGGCGGCCGCCAGACGGGCGGGCCCCTCGAACTGGTCGTTACCCGGCCCGTTTCGAGCAGCTACCTAACCGAACTTTGGAACCAAGATGCTTTCAAGAAAGACAAAAGGACGGGTTTCGAACAGATGGCCGACCAGATTGGCAAGCGCTTTACGGTGGTAGTGGTGCTGATCGCCGTGCTGACGGGCCTCTACTGGTACACCCACGACGAATCGGTGATGATGAACGCCGTGACGTCGGTGCTGATCGTGGCCTGCCCTTGCGCGCTGGCCCTTTCGTTGCCCTTTACCTTTGGGCACGCCATGCGCATCCTGGGGCAACGCGGTCTGTTCGTCAAAAATACCGAGGCCGTCGAAAAGCTCGCTTCGCTCACCGACGTGGTGTTCGACAAAACGGGCACCATCACGCAGGCGCACCAGCACGCCCTGACGTGGGTGGGCCCACCCCTCAGCGACGAAGAGCGCGGGCTGCTGCGGACGCTCACGCGCAACTCGGTACACCCGCTCAGCCAAACCATCAGCCGCGAGGTGGGCGGCCAACTGTGCCCCGTGACTTCCTACCGCGAAACGGCGGGGCAGGGGCTGGAAGGGGCCGTGGGCGAAGACATCGTCCGGATTGGGGCGGCCGGGTTTGTAGGCATTGCCGAGGCGCCGCTCACCGACCAGACGCGCGTCTATGTGGCCATCAACGGCACGCAGCGCGGCCACTTCCGCTTCGAGAACCAATACCGGCCGCAGTTTGAAACGGTGCTGCGCGACCTGGCCGCCGACTATCAGTTGCACCTGCTATCGGGCGACCACGACCGGGAGCGGGCGCGCCTGGCGCCGCACTTCGGAACCTTGCACTTCCGCCAGCAACCCCTCGACAAACTGCGTTACGTCGAAGCCCGCCAGCGGGCAGGGGGGCGCGTGCTGATGGTGGGCGACGGCCTCAACGACGCGGGCGCTTTGCAGCAGAGCGACTTGGGCATTGCCCTGGCCGACGACGTACACCACTTTTCGCCCGCCTGCGACGCCATTTTGCGGGCCGATAGCTTCGGCGACCTGAGCCGCTTTGTTCGCTTCGGGCGCGATACGCGGCGGGTGGTGCTGGCCAGTTTGTTCCTGTCGTTTGCCTACAACATCATCGGACTTTCGTTTGCCGTCACGGGCATACTTACGCCCCTGATTGCCGCCATCCTGATGCCCATCAGTTCGGTGACGGTGGTGAGCTTCGTGACGATGGCCGTGGAGGCAGCCGCCCGCAAGCAGTGGGGAAGCCAGGAAGCACCGCTCGCCCCGGGAGAATGAGTTGAACGAACAAAGGGTTTTTACTACTTTGTCCGTCTCATTTCACTGGTATGATGTACTTACTTCGTCGTTTTTCGTTGGGCCTAGGGTGGATGCTCTGGGCCTCTTTGTTGTCAGCACAAGCGCCCGCGGGCTATCAGATGCCCCCGGCGGCCATTGCTGACTTGGTCAATGCGCCCAACACCCCCCTGCTGCGGCTCGACCCGCAGTACGAATGGCTGGCCCTGCTCGACGTGGCCGACCTGCCCTCCGTCAGCGACTTGGCCGCTCCCGAACTGCGCCTGGCGGGCTTACGCATCAATCCCCGCACCAACGGCCCGAGCCGAATCAGCTACCTGACCGGGCTCGAGTTGCGCCGCCTCGATGGCAAGGGAACTGCCCGGCGAGCGGGTGGCTTACCCCCCCAGCCGCGCCTGAGCTACCCGACGTTCTCGCCCGATGGCCGCTACCTGGCCTTTGCCCATACCACCGATTCGACAGTCGAACTCTGGGTGGCCGAAGTGGCCAATGCCCGGGCGCGTCGCCTGACGGCGCAGCCCCTCAACGCGGCCTATTCGGGCACGCCCTTCGCGTGGCTGCCCGACAGCCAAGGGCTGATCGCCCAGCTGGTACCCGCCAACCGGGGCGCGCCACCCCTCGCCGCCACCACCCCTACCGGCCCGGTAGTGCAGGAAAATATCGGACGGACGGCTCCTTCGCGCACCTATCAAGACTTGCTCAAGAACGCGGACGATGAAGCCCTGTTCGACTACTACGCCACGGCGCAGGTGGCCCGCGTGGGCCTCGACGGCCAGGTAAGCCCCGTGGGTCCGGCCGGGGTGGTGCAAAGCGCCGACCCTTCGCCCGACGGGCGCTACGTGCTTGTCAAGACGCTGCACCGGCCCTACTCTTATTTGGTGCCGTCCGGCCGCTTCCCGACGCGCGTCGAGGTCTTTGCCGCGGCCGACGGGCAGCGCGTGGCCACCATTGCCGACTTGCCGCTGGCCGAGAGCATCCCGATCGGGTTCGGGGCAGTGGCCGATGGGCCGCGCGACCACGACTGGCGGGCCGACGCGCCGGCCACGCTCCACTGGGCCGAAGCCCAAGACGGCGGCGATCCCAAGCGGGAAGTGGACATTCGCGACCGGGTCTATACCCTGGCGGCGCCCTTCGCGGGCGAGCCGCAAGCACTGCTGGCTACGCAACTGCGCTACGCGGGCATTGTGTGGGGAAATGACAACCTGGCCCTGGCCTCCGAATATTGGTGGCCCACGCGGCAAATTATCACCCGCCGACTCAATCCCGCCACGGGCGAAGCCAAGGTGCTCATCGAGCGCTCGTTCGAAGATAGTTACGGCGACCCGGGCTCACCCCAGACGGTGCGCAACGCGGCCGGGCAGTCGGTGTTGCAGGTGGTGGACAATCGGTATCTGTTCTTTTTTGGGGATGGTGCCTCGTCCGAGGGCGATCGCCCATTCGTAGATCGGTGGGATTTGCGCACGGGAAAAAAGGAACGGCTCTGGCGTTCGGAGGCGCCTTACTACGAACAGCCCCTCGTGCTGCTCGACCCCCAAAGGCCTCGGTTGCTCACCCGGCGCGAGTCGCGCGAAGTCAACCCCAACTACTACCTCCGCGACCTGAAGCGCAATCGGCTGGTGGCCCTCACCGACTTTCCTCATCCGTACCCCCAACTCAAGGGGGTGAAGAAAGAAAAACTGCGCTACGAACGGGCCGACGGCGTGGCCCTCAGCGCCGACCTGTACCTGCCTGCCGACTACACCCCCGACCAGGGGCCGCTGCCGACCTTCTTGTGGGCCTATCCCGAAGAGTTCAAAAGCAAGGACAACGCGGGCCAGATCAGCGGGTCGCCCTACGCCTTCACGCGCCTTTTCTGGGGCTCGCCCCTCTACTGGGTGACGCGGGGCTACGCCGTGCTCGACAACACGTCCATCCCCATCGTCGGCGAAGACGACACCCAGCCCAATGACACGTTTGTCGAGCAACTGGTGGCCAGCGCCCGGGCGGCCATCGCCGAGGGGGCCCGCCGGGGCGTGGTGGACTCCACCCGCGTGGGCGTAGGGGGCCACTCGTACGGGGCCTTTATGACGGCCAACCTGCTGGCGCATTCCGACCTGTTTCGGGCGGGCATCGCCCGGAGCGGGGCTTACAACCGGACGTTTACGCCCTTCGGTTTTCAGCGCGAAGAGCGTACCTACTGGCAAGCGCCGGAGGTGTACAACCGCATGTCGCCCTTCATGCACGCCGACCAAGTAAAGACGCCGCTGCTGCTCATTCACGGCGAAGCCGACAACAACCCGGGCACCTTTCCGATCCAGAGCGAGCGGTTCTACAATGCCCTCAAGGGACACGGGGCCACCACGCGCCTGGTGTTGCTACCCCACGAAAGCCACGGCTACCGGGGCAAGGAGTCGGTGCTGCACATGCTTTGGGAGATGGACCAGTGGTTGGAAACCTACGTTAAGCAAGCCAAAAATCCCTGACCATGGGTTTGGGCGTCACCCGGATGGCTTCTACCTTCGGGCTGCATTTCTGACGGGAATCATGCAAACCCTGCTATACACCCAAAAAAACCCGCAAGGGTTCTGTTCAGCGTGTTGGCAAAAACCCTCGCGGGGCGTCCTCCCCATGTAAATGCGTAACGCCTATCTAATACGATGACCCGCCAACGCAAGAAGGCCAAACCCGCGCGGTCTGGCCCCGACCTGTACAAAGTCCTCTTTTGGGTACTGCTGCTGCTGGCGGCGGTGGTGGTCGTGTACGAAGTCAGCACGCACCGCCCGGTCTTCGATCCGGCACGGGGGCCCCTGCGCGAACTGGCGCAGGCCGACAGCAGCGCGCCGCCCCGGGCTGCACCCGCACCCCAGCCATCGGCACCGCCCCAATCTACGGCGCGTCCGGCTCCGCCAAAAGCACGCACCGACCCGGCTCCGCCGACAGCGCGCACC
>DAIMZG010000083.1:0-7763 GCA_036734065.1 Catalimonadaceae bacterium | reverse complement strand
CGCACCAACTCGCGCAGGGGCGGCGAGCGGTACGTGTCGAGCACCTGCACCACGTCGTTGGCCGCGCCGTCGGGCACCCGACGAGCGGGCGCCTGGGCTACCACAACGCCCGCCGCCGCCAACGCTTCCGTAAGTTGCCGCGCCGTGCCGAGGGCCGGGTCGGCCACGGCCCCGCGAATGGCAAACGAGGGCACCCCGGCCGGCACGGTGCCGCGCAACAGGCGGTAGCCCGTGCGGGGTGCGCCGTAGATATAGGCCTGATCGCCGCTACCCACGGCGCCCGTCTGCACCTGGTTGTCGAACTGCAAGTCGGGCTGTGGCGGATTGGTGCCTACCACGCGCGCCCCTTCGCCGACAGCGCGGCCGGGAGCGAAGTAGAGCTGGTACTGGTTTTCGCCGAAGTTTAGCCCTGCCGCCGCCGCGCCGTAGTAGTTGCCGATGTCTTGCCAGGGCCAGCCGTCGGGCAGGGCGTCGTCGAACGCGCCGTTATCGCCCACCACGGGGCCTTCGATGCGGAGGATGCCCGCCTCCCGGACGGCCGCCACCCACCGTTGCATCAAAGCGGGGGCGTCGGGATAACCTGCAAAGCGCGCCGAACCGAGCGAGGGATCGCCGCTGCCGCGTAGGCACAGATAGCCCCGCAGGGTACCATCACGTCCCAACTCACCGACGGCCTCCAGGCGGGTCTCGTAGGTGAAGGTCGGCCCGAGGCGATCCATGGCCGCGCCTGTCGTAAGTAGTTTGAGGGTGGAGGCCGTGGTGAGGGCCTGGTCGGGCTGGTGAGCTGCCAGCACGGCGCCATTGTCCACGCGCTGGAGGGCCACGCCCCAGGCGGCGTGGCGCAGGGCCTCCGATTGTTCCATACGCGCCAATTCAGCTTGCAAGACGGGAGGCGTCTGGGCACGGGCAGGATGGGCCCAAGCCAATCCAATAAGGCCGTACAGACCCCAAAATAACCTGTGAAAAGAGCAGCGGAAATGCGCGCGCAGGGCCACGTTGCCCAACCTACTTGTGGGATGAAATTGTAGGCGCGGCATGGTCTGGCTCATGGTATAAAATCAGCAAAAAGTTACTTAAAGTCATACGTGAAACGAGTAGGCAATTTTTTGGATAACGGGTAAGTAAAGTTCATCATAAAACTAACTACGTCATTATTAAGAAAATATGAAGTCTGCACTCAATGTTAATTTTTAACATTTTCGCCGAATACTGGCCCTTTTTTTTGCGCATCTATCATCAAGACTTACCCACGCGTTTATGAAAGTACGGCTTATTTTGCGGGATATCGCACACTTGCGATTTCTGTGTGTATTGTGGCTATGCGGCGCAGCCCACGTAGCTTGGGGACAAACTACTGATGCTACCGTCACGGGGCGCATATTGGACGGACAGGGGGAGCCGCTCCCGGGCGTTACGGTACAGGTGCGCAACGAGTCCACGGGCTTTTCGACGGTAACGGTCACCAACGTGGACGGGCGCTACACCCTTCAGCAACTGCCCCTGGGTCGGCCCTATTCCATTAAGGTGAGCTACGTCGGTTTTGCTGAGCAGGAGCGTACGGGTTACACCATCAACCAGGGCGACCGCATCTCGGCCGATTTTGCGCTGTCGGAGTCTGCTCAGCAACTCGAAGAAGTAGAAGTACGCGGCGATCAGCTCACCAACCGGATTGGGCGATTGGGTGCCAGCACGGCCATTACGGCCCGCGAGGTGAATCGCCTCCCCGCTACCAACCGGGACTTTACCAGTTTGGCTAACCTGGCCCCACTCACGAATGGGACTAATATCGGCAGCCAACTGGCTTCTTCGACCAACTACCTCATTGACGGCATGAGTTCGCGCAACCTGCTCACCAGCGGGGTGGTAGGACGGGGGCCTTACACGCTCTCGCTCGAGGCTATCCGCGAATTTGAGGTGGTCTACAACGAATATGACGTCACACAGGGACGGTCAGGTGGGGGCACCGTAAGCGCCGTGACCAAAACAGGTACCAACGACTTTACGGGGACGCTCTTCACCTATCACCGGGCAGACTGGCTGGCCAGCCCGTACGACATCCGGGGCAACGAGCGTACGGTAGACTTCAGCACTACGCAGTGGGGCTTTAGCCTGGGTGGCCCGATTGTGAAGGACAAATTGCACTTCTTTCTCGTATTTGACCGCCAAGACGAAGCGCAACCCTTTTTCATTGCCGACATCCAGAATGATGACGACGCCAATGGGCTGGGCATCAGCCGGGGCGCCCTGGACAGCGTCATCACGATCGGACGCGAATTGTACGGTTTGGGCAACGGCCCTCAGGTAGGCGCGTTCGATCGCCGGAGGGTGGCCAATACCATCTTTGCCCGGTTCGATTGGCAACTCAACGCCAAAAATGTGCTCACGCTGCGCAATAACTACAGCGACTGGAACAACCCCAACAGCGTTAACGACAACTCAAACATCAACCTGTTTGAGACGTGGAGCAATTTTAGCTCGCGCGAAAACAGCACGGTGCTATCGCTGCGCTCGTCGCCGAGTACGCGCCTGCTCAATGAACTCAAGGTGCAGTACCAGCACGCCGAGCGGGAATTTACGCCCAACGACGAATTGCCTTCGGCCAACATTCCCCGCGCCATTGTCAACGTGCGTTCCACTACGCCCAACGGCACGACCAGCACGCGTACGGTGCAGTTTGGTGGCCAACGCTTTACGCCCGAACTCAACCGTGAGCGTTCCATACAATTGGTCAATACGACCTACCTGAACGCAGGTCGCTTCAACTTCAGCTTCGGTACGGACAACATGCTGACGCGGCTGTTCACCTACATTTCGAATGAGCAAAATGGTCGCTTCTTTTTCAACAACCTGCAGGAGTTGTCCGAGCAAAACCCCTTCCGCTACGCGCGCGAGGTGCCGCTGCGTGGCCGTCCCGACGTTAACCAGTGGGTGCTCAACTTGTCGGCTTTTGCACAGGCACGTTTTGCACCGCACCCGCACATGGAAACGCAGTTTGGCCTTCGCTATGATGTGACTTCCTACCTGACACCGGCCGACTACAATCCGGTAGTAGATCGGGAACTGGGGCTACGTACCGATGCCCGCATTACGGATTGGACTAAGGTGCAGCCCCGCGCGCAATTTACGTGGGACATTGGCGGCCGTCGGCGCGACGTGCTGCGGGTGGGTGCCGGGTCGTTTGCGGCGTACGTGATCAACTATGCCCAAGTCAATAACATACAGAACAGCGGGCTGAACGTGGCGGCCATTGACGTAAGCCGTCCCCCAGCCAGTACGGGCCAACCCAACTTGGTTCCGCGCCCCGACTTTGTATCCTATCGCAACGATCCGGCTACGGCACCGGGCATTCCCGAAGGATCACCCACGGTATCTACCATCAACCTCAACGATCCCAATTTTAAGGTGCCCGTCATCTACAAAGCCAACGTGACCTACAATCGTTTTGTGACCGATTGGCTGCGGTTGGGCATCAACTACTTGGTCTCGCGTACGGAAAACAATTATGTGTACCTGGACGGTAACCTGCGCGAAAACGATGACCCGCTCACTTTTACGCTCGACAACGAAGCCGGGCGGCGCGTGTACGTGCCCGCATCTTCGATCGATCCGGCCAATGGCCAGACCAATAACGTACTGGCCCGCAAAAGTGAAGACGTAGGCCGGACGCTTATTTTCACTAACGGCGCCCGCTTGCGTACCCACGCCATAGTGCTCGACGCCGAGCTGCGCCTGCCCCGTAACGGCAACCTCACGGTGAGCTATACCTGGAACGACGCCCGCGACAATAGCTCTTACAACGGCAATGTGGCCAATACCTCTACGTTCCGCCCTATTAAGAGTGACCCGCGCGACCTGTCAGAGATCAATTATTCCGACAACCAGTTCCGGCATAAGGTGGTCGTGTTCGGCTCGTCACCCGAAGTTAAAGGCTTTTCGCTGAGTGGTCGCTTTAGCGGCATCGGCGGTACGCGCTACTCCCTGGTGGTGGCGGGCGACCTCAATGGCGACTTCGTGGGGCAGGCAGGGGCCCGCAACGACTTGGCTTATGTGTTCAACCCCAACGATCCGAATGTGGCACCCGCCGTGCGCGAGGGCATCCAGCAATTGCTAAACGATCCCGAAAATGCTTCGGCCGACTACATGCGGGAATCTATCGGTACCATTGCCGATCGCAACGGGGGCGAAAATCCCTTCGCGGGGGTGATAGACCTGCGGTTGGCCAAGGTGTTTCGCACCGTCAAGACGCAGACGCTCGAGCTGTCCGTGGATGTGTTCAACTTCGCCAACATGCTCAACCGGGAGTGGGGAGGCAACTTCAACCTCGGCAATCAGCAGTTGCTCACCATTCGCGGCTTTAACCCCGAAACGCGGCAGTACAACTACGCTGTCAATACCAACATTGGCCGCACCCAGCGCAACGGCACCCCCTACCAGGTGCAATTGGGTGCCCGCTACTCGTTCTAATACTTAACAATTTGATAATTCAAGACCCGCCGGATGCTCTCCGACGGGTCTTATCTTTCGAAGGATGTGTGACGATGTTCGTTTACTACGACCTTCTTCAAGATGTACATGCCAAGCCTTGCTTTATGAAAAAACTACTCCTCCTCCTCTTTTCTTTGGTCGCCCTCGACGGATGGGCACAGGTGCAAACGGCCCGCGGGGTGGTCTATCACGACCAGAACGGCAACGGCCGCCGCGACCGCCGCGAGCCGGGCATCGCCGAGGTGCCCGTCTCCAACGGGCGGCAGGTGGTGCTCACCAACGACCGGGGCGAATACGAACTGCCTGTGGTGGGCCACACGGCCCTGTTCGTCATCAAGCCCGCCGCCTATGCGCTGCCCCTCAACGAACAGTTTCTGCCTCAGTTCTACTACCTCCACAAGCCCGAAGGCTCGCCATCCCTCAAGTACGCCGGTTCGTCGCCCACGGGACCTTTGCCCCGCTCGGTAGATTTTGGCCTGCGCACGGGCCAGGCGTCCGACAATTTCAAGGTGCTCGTGTTGGCCGATCCGCAGCCCTACAATACGACCGAGGTGGACTACTTCGACCGCGACATCGTCCAACCGCTGGTGGGCCAAGTTTCGCAATACGCCTTTGGACTCAGCCTGGGCGACCTGGTGGGCGACGACCTGGACTTGCTCAAGCCCTACAACGCCGCCATCGCCCGGCTACAGCAGCCCTGGTATAACGTCTACGGCAATCACGATATGAACTACGATGTAGTGCATGACACATTGGCCGACGAAACTTTCGAGGCTATCTACGGCCCGACGACTTATGCCTTCAACCACGGCAGGGTGCACTTCATCCAGCTCGACAACGTGATCTACCCATTTCCCGAAGGCACTACCCGCTACACGGGCGGTCTGCGCGAAGACCAATTCGAGTTCATCGAAAACGACCTGCGGCATGTGCCCAAAGATCACCTGGTGGTGCTAAGCATGCACATCCCGATATTCAACGAAGCACCCTTCGGCGAAACCTTCCGGGATGATGACCGGGAACGGCTCTTCGCCCTGCTGCGCGAGTATCCGCACACGCTGAGCCTTTCGGGCCATACGCATACACAGCGTCATCATTTCTTCGATTCGACGCAAGGTTGGCCGCAAGCCGAGCCGCACCATCATTACAATGTAGGCACGGCCTCGGGCGACTGGTGGTCGGGCCAACCCGACGAAACGGGCATCCCTGATGCCCTCATGCGCGACGGCACGCCCAATGGCTACGCCGTGCTCACTTTCACGGGGAATGACTACGTAATTGACTATCGGGTGGCACGAGCCGATACGGGCTACCAGATGAACGTCTACGCGCCCCGCGTCATACCGCATAAGAAACGCCATCGGGGTGAAGTGTACGTCAACTTCTTCATGGGCAACGAGCAATGTAAGATAGAGATGCGCGTACCCGGACGGGACTGGCAGGCCCTGCGCTACGGCGACGACCAGGACCCCACCCTGGCGGGCATTCGCTACCGATGGGATACTTCCAACGAAATCCTTGATGGAAACCGACCATCCAACCCGGCTATTTCCAAGCACGTCTGGCGAGGTCGTATCCCCTCGGATATGCCCGTGGGCGAGCAGATAATCGAGGTTCGGGTCACGGACATGTTCGGGCGCATCTTCACCGACCAGGTGAGCGTCCGCGTGGTGGCTGCCGATGCGGCTACTGCTACGGATCAGTAGGATTTTCTTCGGCGGGTGGCCCCAACTGGGGTCTATCAGGAGCAGACAGCGTCCAATTTTTTCAACTTTATTCAGCCTAGCACACGTAATCTTTTGGAAGCACTTTCTTTGATTGGCTACCTCGGGCAATGCGCGACCTGTCCGCTTTGCGAGGGGATGCACACGGTCGAACTCAACCGGGGTGCCTACATCTACCGCCCGGCCGATACGCCTGCGCGCGTGTACGAACTCGTGAGCGGCGTCGTCAAGGTGGGAACCTATTCAGAAGCGGGCGCCGAGCGGGTGTACGACGTCCTCCGGCCCGGCGAGGTATTTGGCAATTTGCAGTACCTCTCCCAGCATTTCAGCGAGTTCGCCCGCTGCCTGACCCCTGTCATCATCCGCAGTTATCCGCTGTCGGCTTTCCGACACGCCGTGACGCACTACCCGGACGTGGCCGAATGGTTTCACGTACAGGTGTTTACCCGTTGGAGCCGGATTGAGCGCCGCCTCTCGGCCGTTTGCACCGAGCCGATCCTCCCGCGCCTGATCAGCCTACAGGCCGAGCTGGCACAAGAACTGCGCGATGCCCGTGGGCGCACAGCGAGTCCTTTCGATTTGCTCACGCAGCAAGACGTAGCCGACCTCATCGGTACCACACGCCAGACTGTAGCAGCCCTGCAATCTCCACGCAAACCCCTCCGCGTGGCCATGGTCGTGGGTCATTCGGGTACGCTGGAAAAATAGCCCGGCTGCCCTATAGTCGCCTTGAGGGACAACTATCTACTGCTTAGCAAGTCAGGGCCACACCAGGGTGAAGTGGATAGCCTCATAGTCTTCCCTTGTTTTGAGGAAATACTTCTTTACCCCCCGTACCTGATCAAACGCCTCGATGGGTATTTTTGCCAAGGTGTCTTTGTGAATGATGTAGTAGTAGCTTCCCCACGTAGGATTGGGAAACCACCCCGAGCTTGCAGGAAAGACGGAATCGATGCCTCCTGGAGGGAGTACTCTCTGGTATCCTTCCTCGAAATTTCTATACAAGTTTCTGATATTTGATTCTCTCATAAGAGAGTCAGACACGTTTTGTGCTGTTTGTGCAGTCGTAGTGTAAAATAGCGTATCGTCGCTTTGGTTTTGTTATACCTGAGACAGTTTGAATTTGAACAAGTCGCGCAGGATCTACCGCGGCTTTTCTACCACAAAGTCGTGCTTTTGGTAGGATGATGTCGAGCGGGCACAGGGGGCTGTAGGGCTCCCCGCCCTGGTAGGGCTAATCTTGTAGGGGTTTGGTAAGGTCCTCCCTTGAGAGGCTTTCATTGACCTATCATCCCAGCCAGATTGCTATTAGTGGGCTTCGCCCGCTCCAAGAAACAGCCCTTGCCAAAAGTGAAGGTCATGGCCTAAGCTATTGGGCGTTTCCACTACATCCAGTTGGGGGCAAAAGTGCAGCGGCAAACAACGCGTTCACCAGATTCAAAACCCCTACAAGATTAGCCTGGTAGGGCGGGGGTGGGGGTGGGTCGAAGGGCTTATTTTTTCCATGATGTTGCCTGACTGGAAAAGCCCCACCCCTAACCCCTCCCCGCAGGG
>DAIMZG010000082.1:0-7865 GCA_036734065.1 Catalimonadaceae bacterium | reverse complement strand
GGTCGAAGGCTTCCTGGGCTGAATACACAATGCGGGCCCCGGCGTCGCTGTACTCCTTGTCTTCGTAGCGGGCCGACTGGCCCGCCCCCGCCTCGACCACCACTTCGTGGCCGCGGCTGGTGATGATGGCGGTAGCTTCGGGCGTGAGGGCCACGCGGTTTTCCAGCGAAGTTTCCTGCGGAATCCCGATGGCCAGGCGCTGGCGACGTTCGTCCACCCGAATCAGTTTTTCCTGCGTAATAACGGCCTCTTCGGCCAGCAACTTAACTTCTTGCTGTTGGGTAGCTTTCATACGCGGTGCAATCGTAGCGTTCTGGCGTCGTCGGTGCCCACCAGAATTTCGATGCGCCCGTGACGGGGAGGGATCAGGTTCGGAATGCGCTCGGGCCACTCGATCAGGCACCGTGCCCCCGAGTCAAAATATTCTTCAGTCCCGATGGCAACGGCTTCGGACTCGTCTTCTATCCGGTAAAAATCAAAATGAAAAACGGCTTCGTCGGCGGCAGTGCGGTATTCGTGTACCAACCCGAAGGTAGGGCTACTCACCGCGTCGGTCACCTGCCACTGTCGGCACAATTCGCGTACGAGGGTCGTTTTGCCGGCCCCCATCGCGCCTTCCAATAGCCACACGCGCGCCGACGCCAAAAAAGTCCGCACAGTGGCCACCACCAGGGGCAACTCCGACAATTGCGGACAAACTACTTCCGCTGTATCAGGATAAACTTTCATTTTGAGTTCGCAAAAGTAGGTAAATATGCGGTATTTATCTCACCAAAGCACCGGTTCGGTGTTTACATACTGGGCCAATCTCGGTTCCGCCTTTTACTTTATTGTTAATTCTGTCCCTACCCGAATATGACCCCTACGCTCACTTACGAACCCACCCGCACCTTTGCCCAACAAGCCGATGCCCAGGATCCCCTGCAAACGTTCCGGGCGCAGTTCCTGATCCCGGCCCACGACGACCGAAAAAAGATTTATTTTTGTGGCAATTCGTTGGGCTTGCAACCCCGCACGGTGGCCGATGCCGTAGCGGCGCAGATGCGGGTCTGGGCCGAAATGGCCGTAGATGGGCACTTTCACGCCCGGGAGCCGTGGTGGCAGATGCACCGCTTGGTGAGTGAACCGCTGGCCCGCATCGTAGGGGCGCAGCCCGAAGAGGTAGTGGCCATGAACTCACTGACGGTCAACCTTCACCTGATGCTTGCTTCTTTCTACCAACCCACGAAGCAGCGCTACCGCATCCTGACCGAGGCGGGGGCCTTTCCCTCCGATGCCCACGTGCTGGCCTCGCAGGTGGCCTGGCACGGCCTCGACCCCGATACGACCATTGTCGAACTGGCCCCACGCGCCGGAGAAGACACCCTGCGTACGGAAGATATTCTGGACGCCATCGCCCAGCAAGGCGACCAACTGGCTCTGGTGATGCTCAGCGGCGTGCAGTACTATACCGGGCAATTTTTCGACCTGCCGGCCATCACGGCGGCCGGGCACCGGGCCGGCGCGGTGGTGGGCTTCGACCTGGCCCACGCCGTGGGCAACGTGGGCCTGCACCTCCACGACTGGGACGTGGACTTTGCCGTCTGGTGTACCTACAAATACCTCAATGCCGGGCCGGGCAGCATTGCCGGGGCTTTCGTACACCAGCGACACGCCCGCCGCCCCGACTTGCCCCGGCTGGCCGGTTGGTGGGGACACGACGAGGCTACGCGTTTCCAGATGAAAAAAGATTTTGTGCCCATGCCCGGCGCCGAAGGCTGGCAACTGAGCAACGCCCCCGTGCTGCTGATGGCTGCTCATCGCGCCGCCCTCGACGTTTTCGACGCGGCCGGCGGCATGGCGCCGCTGGTGCAAAAGAGTCGCCAGCTAACGGGCTTTTTGGAGGCTTTGCTGCTCGATTTGCCCCCTCAGGCCCCCCGGCTGCGCATCCTTACCCCATCGGATCCGGACGCCCGGGGCTGCCAATTGTCGCTGCTGGTGCCCGAAAACGGGCGGGCCGTATTTGACTACCTCACCGCGCACGGCGTGGTGGGCGACTGGCGAGAGCCGGACGTGATCCGGGTGGCACCCGCGCCGCTCTACAACACGTTCGAGGAAGTTTTCGACTTTGTTCAGTTGCTCGGCGCCTTTCAGGCTACGTAAGCAACGGGTTGCCCGGCGCGTTTTCGAGGAACATGACCATGCTGTGGGGCTTGTCCCGATCGGCAAAGATGGGGATGGCCGTTACGCGGAAGTCGCGCTCGTGCGCACGGCAACGCAACCGCTCGGTGATGACCTTGCCCGCGGCGATGCGCTGGTAGAAATCGGTTTCGGCACTGGCGCTGGCAAAGCGGAACAAATGCGATACCGGACAGGGCTGCCACTGATCCTCGGGCAAGCCGTAGATGAGCGCCACGAGTTGGTTGGCTTCTTCCACGACGCCTTCGGCGCTCAGCCGCAAGGTCGGGAGCAGTTCGTTGTGCAGCATTTGCTGGGCCTCCTGGGCGGAGGCTTCGGCCAGGGCCGTCAGCAAGCGGGGCAGCACCTGGTTGCTCTCCTCCTGCAAGTGCAGGATGGCATTTTTCATTTTTTCTTCCGCCAGCGAATGCTGCAAGTCGGCCGCTCTTTTCACTTGCTGGGTTACGTCGAAGGCGATCCCCAGGTAGCGCGCAGGACGTTGGGCCGTGGCAGGCAGCAGGGCCACGGTGGTATCGGCCCAAGAGGCCAGTTGCGCAATGCCGTAGGGGATTGTTGCCCGAAAAACCTGCCCGCCCGCCGTCGCTGCGGCCAGTTTGGCCATCAGATCGGCAGGGGCTTTTTCGGCCCAGACTACGCGCTGGAAAGGTTGCCCTTCCAGTTGGTCGCAGGTGTATTCCAGTTGCTGCGCCAAAGCGGCATTGAACGCGATTAGGTGCCCATCCGCATCCAACTCGAACACAAAAGCGGCCTGATCCAGCATGTGGATGCGCGTCATCAGCTCGGCCTTTTGCGCCTGTAATTGTACTTCCATGGCTTTCTGTTCCGTCAGATCCACGAGTACCGAAAGCACCTTGTACACTTCGCCCGCGAGGTTGCGCACCGGGCTGAAATTGATCAAACCAAAGCGCACTTCTCCGTTTTTGGTATGGTAGCCAAACGACTGCGATTGGGCATTGCCCGCCCGCAGCTCGTGCCAGAGTTGCGCATAGGCGGGCGCGTCGGATGCCTCGGTAAGCACCTGATCCAGTTGGAGCTGCCGCAGGTCAGTACGGCGATAACCCGTCAGGTCCATAAAGGCCTGGTTGACCTTGAGCAAGCGGCCGTCGGTATCCAGATCGAGCAAAGGCAGCGACTGGCTCAGGGCATTGATCTTGCTGGTCATGTCCAGGTCGCGCTCTTTTTCTTCGGTCGTAAACTGGGCAAACTGCATCACCTTGTAGGGCTTACCGGCGAGGTTGAGGATGGGGTTGTAGGTACCGTTGAGCCAAACCTCTTTGCCCTCGTGGTTGAGGCGGCGGTATTCGCCGGCGTGGTAGGAGCCGTTGCGCAAGCTTTCCCAGAGCATCTCGAACTGCTGGCGGTTGGCCTCGCCGGGCGGAATCAGTTCCGCCTCGGTGCGGCCAACGAGCGCGTCGCGGGTGTAGCCCATCACGCTCAGGTACATGTCGTTAACGCTGATGATGCGGCCGTCCATGTCGAACTCGATGGACGCATTGGTCTTGTTGATAGCCGCCACAATCTCGCGGCTCAGGTTGGTTTCAAGCTCAAGCTCGGAGAGCTTTTCGTTGAGCGTATCCTGCATGTGCCGCAACTTATCGGCGTGCTGGCTCATCTGCTGCTCTTTTTCAACCAATTCGGCGTGGCTCTGGCGCGAGGCCGCCAGCAGTTGCTCGGTGCGGGCTTGCTGCTGGCGGGCGGCCAGCGTGGCGGCCAGCCCCGTGCACACCTGGCTCACCCAGTTGATCTGGTACGACTGCCAGGGCTGAAAAGCCGCCAACTCAACTACGCCGAGCACTTCTTCTTCGAGCCGGATGGGCACTAGCAACAAACAACCCGGCGTGGCTTCGCCCAAGCCGGAGGTGATGAACACGTACTGATCCGGAATTTCTTCCAGGTAGATCGGTTCGCCTTCGCGCACGCACTGCCCCAGCAGGCCCTCGCCTACGTCGAGCCGTCGTTCGGCGTGGCGTTTTTTGTCGTAGGCGTAGGCTGCCACCAGCTCTAGGCAGGCCGCCTCGTCCGCACCATCCAGCACAAACAGCCCACCCTGATTAGCCTGCAGGTATTTGACCAGTTCACTGATAAAAACCTGGCCCAGTGCGGACACATCGGCGTTGCGATGCTGACGCAGCAAGTCGCTGAAACGGGCCGCGCCGCTCACTTGCCAGTGGCGGGTTTCGGCTTCGCTGGCCAGTTCGGAGAGTTGGTCGCGCATGTGCACCAGGGCCCGCCCCAGGGGGGTGGCTTCTTGCTGGGCCGACGGGGCCACGTCGAACTGGCCCGCCCCGATTTTCTCGACGAAGGCCACCACTTCGCGCTGCTGGTCGTCGAGGCGGTGCAGGGCCCGGTCAAGGGGATGTGCCGTCGGGACAGCTTTGGGCAGTGCCTGGCCTTCGCTCATGGCCGTGGCTTGGCGCGTAAGGGCCTGCCAGTACCGCTGGCCGCGCCAGTGGCCGTAGCCAATCAGCCCTACCAGTGTCAGTTGGGCGGCTATCCAGGCCGCCAGCCACCCTTGCCGCCGCTGCTCGGCGGCGGTGCGGTGTTCGTAGAAGGCCGTCCGAAAGCGGACGTATTGCTCCTGGACGTCAGCCGAGGCCTTTTGCCGGACGAGTTGGGGCGAAGGAGCACTTTGCCCCGCAAGGAGGTGGATCTCGTATTGCCGGGCGAAAGCTGCTTGCAACGTGCGCAGGTCGGCGGGCAAAGCCCCCTCCGTGGTGCCGAGCAGGTCAGTGGCCAGTTGTCGTACTGCTTCGCTGTGGTGCTGGCTTTGCAGCGCGTAGCGCGTGTCGCCCGTGCGCGTGTAGAGTTCTTCGTAGAGAAAGGCCATTTCCAGGGCGCGCTGCTGCGCCTCCACCTGCACCTCGTGCGTGGCCGAAGGAAAGATCAGTGGCCAGCCCACCGCGATCAGGGCGGCGAGCACTCCCGATAGCAAGCGTGGGCCCACGTATCTGCGGAAATTATATTTCGTCATTTCAGTTGACTGCCATTCGGTTATAAAAATACCGGGCCTGCTATTGCAAAATTCTTCGATTTCGGCTCACAACGTGCGTACGCAATGGCTACGCCGAAAACCGTGGCCGCACTTCGGCCGCTGCGCACGCCGCGAGGGGGCGGTAGATGCGCGTGGCCGCGTCGTAGGCGCCAAAGAACTGGTGCGCGGCGGCGGGCATCAGGTCGTAGTAGCCAATGACGAGAAAGCCCCCGGGGCGCAAAGACTTTCGGAACAGGTTGAGCACCCGCAGCTTGAGTTGCTCATCGAAGTAGATCATCACGTTACGGCAGAGAATCAGATCAAACTGCCGGGGCATAGGGTCGCTCACCAAGTTGTGCGGCTGAAACTCCAGGTGTCGCCGATAGGCCATTTTTATCTGCCCTTCCTGTTCGCTCCAGTCCCAGTAGTGGGCAAAGGGACGACGCGTGCGGTAGGCACACGCAGCACGTTCGTAGCGCTCGAGGTGCTGACGGGCGTAGGTACCCGACTGGGCCTGCTCGAGGGCCGTGCGGCTCAGGTCAGTGGCTAGCGCCCGGGTTCGTCCCAGCAAGCCGCGGTCATCGAGGGCGATGGCCATTGAATACAGCTCTTCGCCCGTCGAACAGCCCGCGTGCCAGATATCGAGTGTCCGCGTACTGTCCAACTGGCTCAACACGTCGTCGCGCATCCGTACCCAAAAGTCGGCGTTACGGAACATCTCCGTCAGCCCCACCGTGAGCTCGTCTACCACCGAGGGAAAAAAGTCGGGTTCACGCAAAATCTTGGCCCACAGGCCCAGCAGATTGACCAGTTGGTGGCGACCAATCAGGCGGGCGAAGCCTCGTTTGAGCGAGCGGGCTTCGTACTGCGTGAAATCCAGGCCGTAGCGCTCCTGGATGGCGCGGGTCAGGGATTGCAGCTCTTCGTCGGTGATCATCACCATGCATATAGTTTTTGAGTGTACAGCCGTCGTACTGACGGAAAATGCCCGGACTTCAGTTTGCCTGCTCCAGACGCGTCACAAAGGCTTCGTCGCGGGCCAGTTGGCGCACGCGGTCGGCAAAGGCCGTGTCCATAGACCACACAAAGGCGCTTTCGAAGGCCGCGTCTTGCGTCCGAAACCGGGTACGGAACGAGAGCGGTGCTTGTCCGGATGAACCAGCGTCCATCAGCCGGGCGATTTCGACGGGGGTCAGGTGCAGCAACTTGGGCACATCGCCGTAGAGTGGCACCTCCAGCCATTCGGCAAACTGGGTCACGACGGCGGCCGTGACGATATTGTCGGCTTCGAGCAGGAAAGCTTCGCGCATGGTTTGGCGTTCGGCGGCATCTTGTCCGGCCGCAGCGGGCAGGCACATTTTCAGCAGGTGTTCGGCCGCCGCTTCGGTGAGCAAGAGCAGACACGTACCGCGCAACGCGCCTCTGATTTGCGTGAGCAGCACGATCCGCGGCTCGTGGGCAGCCTCCGGCGCCGACCCAAAGTCCTGGCTGAGCTGCAAGTCGTCCGAGCAAATGGTGATCTGCTGCTGGGTCAGCATCGAGAAAGAAGCGGCGGCGTGCTGCAAGCCCAGGTTGATGAGTTGCAGCAAGGCCTGCGATTCGTGCGGCGTAAAGGCGTGGGTCATACGGAAAGAAGGGTTTTGTGCCGGGTACGGAAGAGTGCCTGCAAAATGGCCGGTACATCGAGCACCAGGCAGACGTTGCCATTTCCCAAAATGGTGGCACCGCTGATCAGGTCGAGGTGATCGAGGGGCTGTCCCAGCGTCTTTTCTACTATTTCTTTTTGTTGAAGGAGGCGATCTACCACAAAGCCCACCGAGCGACGTGCGTGCGACACGATCACCAGGTCGAGTTTATGGTCCGCCGCCAGGGCGTCGAACGAGGTGTGCAACACGCCTTCCTGACCCACCTTCCGCAGGTCGGGCAAGGCAAAAAGGTCGCGGAGGAACACTACCGAAATGTTTTTGTCGAGGTAGGTAGCCGCCAGCCCCTGCCCTACTTTGTGAATGTCTTTCTTGCGCAGCGACACCACCGCTTCGGTGTAGGTGAGCGGGATGGTAAACTCCTGCCCTTCCAGTTCGAACAGCAAAGCGCCCTTGACGGCCATCGAAGAGGGCAAAGCCAGCGTGATGGTGGTACCCGCATCGGGCACCGACCCAATCTGCACCCGCCCGCCGATAGACTCGGTGGCCCGCTTGACCACGTCCATACCTACGCCCCGCCCCGACACGGCAGTCACTTTTTCGGCACTCGAAAAGCCGGGCGCAAAGATGCATTCGAGCACCTCGTCGTCGCTGAGTTGCTCGGCCTCGGCAGCCGTCAACAGGCTTTTTTCGATGGCTTTGCGCCGGATGATGTCCGGCCGGATGCCCGCCCCGTCGTCGCTGACTTCAATGTACACCGTATCCTTTTCGTTGCGGGCCCGCAGCGTGATGGTGCCCGCCGCCGCCTTGCCCGCCGCCTGGCGCACAGCCGGGCTTTCGATGCCGTGGCTGACGGCGTTGCGCACCACGTGGATGAGCGAGTCGCTGATGATCTTGAGGATGTTGCGGTCAATCTCGATACCCGTCCCCTCCAGCACCAGCCGGACTTCTTTTTGCTCCAGCACGGCCACATCGCGGACGATGCGGTGAAACTTATTGAACATAAAACCTACCTGCACCATGCGGATGCTCATCACCCCATATTGCAAGTCGGAGGTGATGCGCTGCAACCG
>DAIMZG010000081.1:0-7928 GCA_036734065.1 Catalimonadaceae bacterium | reverse complement strand
GCACGTCGCCGTAGATGTGCGGGTGCCGCCGAACCAACTTATCGCACACCTGATGGAGCACGTCAGCCATGTCGAAGGCTCCTTGCTCGGAGGCAATGCGGGCGTAGAAGACCAGGTGCAGCATCAGGTCGCCCAGCTCGTTTTTAATCTCGGGCAAGTCTTGCTCGATGATGGCGTCGGCCAGTTCGTAGGTCTCTTCGATGGTGAGGTGGCGCAGGCTTTCGAGGGTCTGCTTTTTATCCCACGGACAGTTTTCGCGCAACTCGTCCATGATGGTCAGCAATCGGTCGAAGGCGGCCAGTTTGGCGGCGCGGTGGGGGTCGGGCGTAGTGAGCGGTTTTTTATCTGCCATCTGCCTAGGAGCGGTTGAAGAGTTCGTTGGTGAAGATCGCGTTCACGTCGAAGCGCGCCAGCGACAGTGGTTCGCCCTGGCCATTGCGGAGCAGTTGTTGCTGCACGAGCCATTCGGCAAACTGTCGCCAGCGGGCGGGGGCCATCACCCCCCATTGCCCGTCGTCGTCGAGCAGGGCGGGCCGCAGGGCGTCCATACTCTGGCGCGCAAAGTCAGCCGTGACAGCCGGGTTGGCTGTCGTCAGGGCCGCTACGGCCAAGTCGGGCTGGGCCACGGCCATCCGGTACCCTTCGGCCGAGGCCTGTACGAACCCGCGCAGCGCATTTCCCTGCCGCTCGAGGGTGTCGGCGTGCGTCAGTAGCACGGGCGAATAGCCGTAGGGAATCTGGTAGTCGTCGAGGGAAAAGGCATTGAGTACAATCCCTTTTTGGGCGGCTTCTACCCCTTCCCAGGGCATAAAAACCCACGTGGCATCGGCCTGGCCGCTGAGCAGCGTCTCCCAGATACCGAGTTTGGGCGGCTGTACGGAGCGCACATCGCCCCGCCCTCCGTCCTGCCGGATCATGGCCCGAACGATGTCGTCTTCGTAGCGGGCGCCGTACGAAGCGTAAGTATGGCCGTCGAGTTGCGCAGGGCGCATCAGTTTGCTGTTGGCCAACGTCACGATGGCACTCGTGTCGCGCTGCGCCAGCGCCGCTATCGCCACGAGGGGCACGGGTTGGCGCGAAGTGCGGTAGCTGATCACGCTTTCGGAGGGTGCAATGGCCAGGTCGGCCGTGCCTTCGGCCACCTGGCGGGCGGGCGTAGTGGCATACTGGTCAGTAGCGGGCGAACGCAAAGTTACGGCCAGGCCCAAGCGCTGGTAGAGGCCCTGCGCCTGCGCCACAAGAAAACCGATATGCAACGTGTTGGATGTCCAGTCCAGGGCCAGCGAGATTTCCATAGACGTAAGGTTAACGAACATCGGTCAAGGTCGCAACCGTGGCGTCGGGCAATCTAAACATCCTTTCGAAATAAGACGTTGTAAAATCAATTTGTTAAACTTACACACTTTCATCATGAAAAGATTTCTGAGCATCAGCGTGCTGCTGGCCACCCTTAGCCTCGTAAGTTGTGGATGGTCTTCCAACGAGGGCATCGGAGGGCAGGCCGAAGAAAGGCAGGGACAACGTACGGCCCCCGTGGAGGGTGAAGCGCCCGCGGCGGCCGAGCGCGCCGAGGCTACCCCCATGAATCCTACTGAGTTTGAAGTAACCATTGCAGCAGTAGGCAACAACATGCGCGATATGAAGTACGACAAGGTCGAAATTCGCGTGCCGCCCAATAGCCGCATTACACTAAAGCTCGAAAATCAGGGCGAAGACGCTTCGATGGTGCACAATATCGTAATTATCTACGGCGGCACGCTCGAAGCAACGGCCAAAGCTGCCATTGAAGCGGGGCAGGAAAAAAATTACGTACCCGATATGCGCAGTGTCATCGCTGCTTCACCCCTGGCTGGGCCGGGCGAAACGGTCGAATTTGAATTTGATGCGCACAAGCCGGGTACGTACGAGTTTGTTTGCACCTTTCCGGGACATGCCCAGAAAATGAACGGCAAGTTCATTGTAGAACCAGCGGGCGCCTGATCAGGCATCGGCCTCCAACGAGAGGCCCGACCGCCCGACGGCCTCTTCAAATTCCTCGACGGTGATATCACAGAAGCCGTCTTCCAACATTTCTTCTAAATCTTCTTCGGTAAGCTCGCTGGGTTCGTCAAGTTCCCAGCGGCTTTCTTGTTCATAATGAACGAGTTCGACGGATTCGTAGCGGTATTCGTCATCAGGCTCGGCCAAGGTATTTACTTTGGCATAAACGGAGCCATCCTCAAACTGGCAAAAAAGGTAGCGGGGCGTAGTGGTCATAAAACTATTTAATGGGTAGCTAAAATAGTGGCACGGAAGCAGCACGGATTATGTCTGTTCGGACGTTGCGGGCGCAGAAGAAACGTTGCGGGTGTAGTATTCAATAGCGTACACCAGCAGGAAGCCCGCCACAACCATGAGCAGCGCTAACCACGTCTGGGCATCCTGACCTGTAAGTTCTTGATGAACGTGTGGAAGCACGTTTTGCTCGCGCAAGGGCTTTTCGACGCCGTGCCGATCGAAATACGTTTCGAGCACGTATTTCCAAGGCCATACTTTGTTGAGCGAACCAACCATGAAGCCCGTCAGCACGGCGATGGTCAGGTTATAGTAACGATCCAACAGCCAACTCAACACCCTCGAGAACGTCAGCAGACCCACCACACAGCCCACCATAAACACGGCGATAATATCTATCCGGAAGGCTTCGAGCGCGCCCAGCACGTAACGGTATTTGCCCAGCAGCACCAAGATAAAACTACCCGAAATACCCGGCAGAATCATGGCGCAAATGGCCACTGCCCCAGAGATGAAGACAAACCAAAGGGCTTCGGGCGTTTGGGCAGGCACGGCGCTGGTAATAAAATAGGCTAGGGCTGTACCCGCCAAAATCAGTACCACCACGCCGAGCGACCAGTGGCCGATCTTGCGGCCCACTACCCAGGCCGAGGCCAAAATAAGCCCGAAAAAAAAGGCCCACACCAAAATGGGAAAATTGTCGAGCAAAAACAGCAGCAACTTGGCCAGCGACAAGATAGACGTGCCGATACCTGCAAGGAGAACCAGCAGGAAAGTGCCGTTAATGTGTTGCCAAACGGCTGCCCATCGGCCCCGCAATAGCAGGCGCAAGGCTTCGGCATCCACCGACTTGATAGCGCCAAGCAGCTCTTCGTAGATACCCGTAATGAAGGCCACCGTGCCTCCCGACACGCCGGGCACCACGTCGGCCGCGCCCATGGCGGCTCCCTTTAAAAAAAGCTGAAAACGGGATCGAAACGCAGACATTACCAATCAGCTAATGTAGGGCTGATGCTTGGCCGAGCCGTTCTGGGGCAGGAAGTGCGAAAACGTGTCGCCACGCAGGCCGAGCCGGATGGTTTCGAGCGGGATGATCTCTTGCGGGGCAATGTTGCCCAGGTTGACGTTGGCCCCCAGCAGTTTGATAAACCAGACCTGTTGCTCCTTCTGCGGTGCCTCCCAGATAATTTTTTCAGAAGGAATTTTGGTCAGAATTTCCTCCACCAATCCCGAGCGCACCTCGCCCGTCGAGCGGAAGAGCCCCACCGTACCGCCTTCGCGGGCTTCGCCGATCACCTTCCAGGCCCCCGCGTCGAGTTCGGCTTGCATGAGGGCGATCCACTTGTAGGGCGGGATAATTTTTTCGGCGTCCTTGGACCCTACCTCCGACAGCACAATCACTTGCTCGGTGAGCAACCGGATCAGCTCGCACTTTCGTTCGTGGGGCAACTCGATGGAGCCGTCCGACACTTCGGCAAAGCGCAGTTGGTACTTGTCAATCACGCGGCGGTAGTCGTCGAACTGGCCACGCACCAGAAAGGCTTCGAACAACGTACCGCCAAAATAAACGGGTACGCCCGCTTGGTGGTAGATGTCAATCTTTTCTTTGAGGTGCGGCGTGACGTAGGAAGTGGCCCAGCCCAACTTGATAATGTCAATGTATTCGGCGCAGTTGGCCATCAGGTCTTCGGCCTCGCGTAGGCTCAGGCCTTTGTCCATAGCCATCGTAAAGCCATGTTCCCGGGGTTTGAGCGTACGGTCGGGAAGGTGATTTAAGCTATAATTCATCTACGCTTGCTTGTTGCGAAACTGGTTGATCATCCGGTGCAACGCTTTTTGTGCTGTCAGTTCGGGGAAGAATTCGAACAGCACCGGGTGCTTGTCGAAGTCCAAAATTAGGGCATTTTCCAGATAAGTAAAGGCCTCGCGGTATTTGCCCGCCGTCAGCATATAGACCGTGCAGCGGTAGTAGAGATCGGCCTGGCCGGGATTTTCTTCGATGCCGGAGGTGATCAGGCTAATAGCCCGCTCATAGTCGCCTTGGTCATAATAAATAAACGACCATTCCAGCCAAAGTTCGGGGAAATCGGCGGCCAGCTCGACGGCTCGCTCGTAGGCCTCTACGCTCGACAAGACGTTGCCCGTCATGTATTCGGCCCGGCCCAGGTCGGCCCAATAGTTTTCGTTTTCCTCGTTGAAGCGAATGGCCTGCCGGAAAAAGTGAATCGCCTCGAAGGCTTTGCCCTGGGCCAGCAAGCTGCTGCCAATGCCGTAGTAGGCGTCGTCGTAGTGGTTGTCGAGTTGCAGGGCGCGGCGGTAGTGGGCAATGGCCACGTCGAACTGGTCGAGCTTTTCGTGACAGGCCCCTAGGCACACGAGCATTTCGGCCGTTTCTTCTTCCAACTCAATGGTGCGGCGATAGCACTGCAGGGCGTCTTCGTAGCGCTCTAGGTTCATCAGGGCGTGGCCCATGTTGAAGTGCGCCGACGCAAACTTGTCATCAATGAGGATGGCGTAGTCGTAGGACTGAACGGCCTCCTCGAAGCGTTCGAGTTTGTTGTGTACGATTCCCAAGTTGTACCAGGCGTGGCTGGAATAGGGATCGTTGTCAATAAACTGCTGGTAGTACGAGATGCTGCTTTCCAGTTGGCCCGTCAAATCGAGGCAGAAGGCCAGTTCGTAGAGCGCGTCTTCGTGGTGCAGGTTATACTCCAGGGCTTGCTTGTGGTAGGCGATGGCTTCGTCGTATTTGCCCCAGTGCTGGTAGGCCAGGCCCAGCAAAAAATGCGCTTCGTCCTGGTCTTCGATGAGGGGGCGGTAATTGCGCAGGTGGGCGATGGCCTCCTCGTAGCGCTCGGCCTGCGTCAGGACGTTGCCTTTCAGCAACAACAGTTCTGAATCGTTGGGCTGAAAGTTTTCGGCTTGCTCGATCAGTTCCAGGGCTTCGTCGTGCTGTCCCAGGTTGGTGAGCAGTTGAGCGCGGTTGAGCATCAGTTCCGACGAATAGGGATACTGATGGGCCGCCCGGTCGCAGGCGTTCAGGGCTTTTTGGTATTGCCCCGCTTCGGTATAATGGTTGATAATGAGCTCATAGGTGTCCAGATCAAAAAAATGAAATCCCTCGTCGTGAAGCGTTTGTTCGTAGCGGTGAACCCATTCTTGTTCGTTCTGCCGCTTCCTGAAGTTTCCTGCCATGCAGAGTCAGATAAGAAATGCACAAAAATTTGTATGCCTTGCTAAGATACGCGATTTAACCAAAAATCTAAAGAAAGGCTTTTTACACCTTTCAGGCGATGGCCGGGCCCGTTCGCTGCGCCAGGCTCGCGCAGCTCCAGGCCAGCGTTTCGGCCAGCGATCGGTAGCGAAGGCCCAGCGTTTGGGTGGCCTTTTCGCCGTCGAATACTACTTTGCGCCGCGTCAGGCGGGCCGTGTCGCGGGTCAGCAGCGGTTCGGCACCCGTCAGGGCCGTACGCCACTTTTCCACGCGCCACACCACGTCGGCCAGCCCCGGCCCTACCCGGTGCGCGGGCGGGGCTTGCCCAAAATGACGGGCTACCTCCCCAAAAAACGCTTCGAAGGTCACCGTCCCCGCGCTCAGCACAAACCGTTCGCCGGGCTGGGGTTGCGCTACAAGCTGACATACGGCAGCGCCCACGTCGCGGGCGTCCACGTAGTTGAAGTGGCCCGCCGGGAAAAAGCGTGCGCCCGTGGCCGCGTAGCGAAACAAACGGGTGCTACTTTTGTGCCAGTCGCCCGGCCCAAGCACCACCGAGGGGTTGAGCACCGTGACGTCTAGCCCTTCGGCGTAGCCGCGCCAGACCTCCAACTCGCCTTCGTACTTGGCCAGCGAATAGGCGGCGGGAGTGCCCGGCGGGGGCCAGCGGCTTACCTCCGTGACGCGCCCCTGCGCATCGGGCGCGCCCAGTGCCCCTACGGAACTGATATGAATCAACTGTCGGATACCCGCCGCTAGGCACGCATTGACTACGTGCGCCGTGCCCGCCACGTTGACCCGAAACAGGGCATCCCGGTCGCGGGGTGCGTACGACACCATGCCCGCCGTGTGCACTACCGTCCGGACATCCGTGGCCAGGCGCAGCAAACCGTTGGGATCGAACAAGTCTCCTTCCACAATTTCCAGGTTGGGTGCCTCCGGCAACAGCGAGCGATCGCTGCTGGCGCGCACCAGCGCCAACACGCGGCACGGTACCGCCAACAAGGCGCGCACCACAAAACTGCCCACCAGGCCATTAGCCCCCGTCACCAGCACGGTCGCGGCACTCATTTGCGGCCCACCAGGTTTTTGAGCCACGAGTTGCCCCCTTCGCTGGCCGCCTGGTCGTCGGTGTAGTAGCCATAACCGTAGCCATAGCCGTAGCCATAGCCGTAACCGTACGACTTGTAGGCATCCACCCCGTTGAAAATCACGGACAAGTTGCGGATGCCATTCTCGCGGAAGAGGCGGTTGATGGACTTGGCGTAGTCCTTCTTAGAATAATCGGCCCGCACGACGTAGATGGGTAAGTCGGCCTTGCGCATCAGCAGGATCCCGTCGGTGACCAAGCCCACCGGGGGTGTATCCATCATCACCAGGTCGTAGCGTTCCTTAAGTTCGCTGATGAGCTCGTCGAGGGCGGGGCGCAGGATCAGCTCCGAAGGGTTGGGCGGCGTGGGGCCCGCCGGGATAAAATCCAGTCCTTCGAGCGGCGAGGTGCGGATCACCTCGTCGAGCCGGTGTTTACCGATCAGCAGGGTGCTCATGCCCCGGGTGTTTTCCACTCCAAAACTGCGGTTGATCTTGGGCTTACGCATGTCCAGGTCCAGGATCACGACGCGCTTGTTGGCCAGGGCCATTACGCCCGCCAGGTTGATGGTCACGAACGTTTTACCCTCGCCACTCACCGTCGAGGTGAGCATAATGATCCGCTTGTCGGTATCGTCGCCAATAAACTCCAGGTTGGTACGGATCGAGCGCAGGGCCTCGCTCAACGACGACTTGGGATTGCTGTCCACCACCAGTTTGGCTACCTCCAGCTTTTCTTTGGTGTGGGACGGCACCGAGCCGATAATCGGCGCCTTAACGGCCCTTTCCAGATCGCGCATGCCCGTAAAGCGGTCGTGCAGCAGGTAGCGTACGGCCACCAGGGCAATACCCAGCCCAAAGCCAATGCCCAGGCTCAGGATGTACACCGAAGTGGTGTTGGGGCTGATGGGGACAGTCGGCAAGTTGGCCGCCGAGAGAATCTGGAAGTTGGGCACCGTACCGGCCTTGACGATGCCGTATTCGGCCTTGCGCTCCATCATGAGCAGGTAAAACTTCTCGTTGAGGTCGTAAAACCGCCGGATGCGCGTCAGCTCCGTGTCCTTCGAGGGCAGGGCCAAGAACTCTTTTTCCAGCTCGACCACCCGCTCGCCCACCTCACCAATAGCTTGATAGGTAGCTTCGCGACTGAGGGCGATGACTTCGAGCAGGCTGCTGCGCAACTCGTCGAGGCGCAGGTCTTTCATGCGCGACGCAATGGTGTTGTCAGTGGTGGTCACCCGCAACTGCGCCCGCGACATCTGGAGCTCGTTCAGCTCACCGATCATGCCGCCGAGCTGGTTGTCGAGCACGCCGCTCAACATGGGCACGTACACGTCGAGGGGGCCGTCGT
>DAIMZG010000080.1:0-8125 GCA_036734065.1 Catalimonadaceae bacterium | reverse complement strand
TGCTTACCGACCAGTTGCCGAAAATGCTGGCCTTGGCCGCGCTGGCGGGCGTGCTGTCGGCCACGGGGGGCTACTACCTGGCTGCCTGGCTCGACGGCTCGGTGGCCGGCGCGATGGCCACCGTGGCGGGCTTGCTCTTTGCCCTGGCCCTGGGCTTTCGGCGCGGCGGCTTGCCTTCCCGCTGGCTGTCGCGGGCGGGCCGCTCGGCCGCGCACCCCACCCACTGAGCGGACGGCTTTTGATTTCAGCCGCATTTTGCCATCTTCACCCCACCGATTTTTTGACTTATGAACGCTGAACAACTCAAAAGTGCCCAGGCTCCCCTCAAGGAAAAATACCGCCAGCAACCCCAAGCGGCCCAACTGACCCTGCGCGCCGAAGGGCGCCTGGCCGACGGACTGGCCTGCAAGGTGGACACGGGCCGCGCCTTGGTCGAGGCGGGGCTGCACCCGGCCACGGGGGGCGACGGTACCCAGGCCTGCTCGGGCGATATGCTGCTCGAAGCGCTGGTGGCCTGCGCGGGCGTCACGCTACAGGCCGTCGCGACGGCGATGGGCATCACGCTCCGCGACGGGCGGGTGCGGGCCGAAGGCGACCTTGACTTTCGCGGTACGCTGGGCGTGGACAAGACCGCCCCCGTGGGCTTTGGGGCCATCCGCCTCCACTTCGCCCTCGACACCGACGCGCCCGCCGAGTCGGTGGCCAAGCTCATCCAACTCACCGAGCGGTACTGCGTGATCCTGCAAACCCTGCGGCAGCCGCCCGTGCTGACCACTTCTGTTTCTCAAGAATAGAAAAAGGCGTGGTGTGGCATGCGAATGAGGTGATTGAAGACGTTACCCATGCGATCAGGCGTGCGTATCCATTGCGGGTACGAGGACAAAACAGACTGACTGTGCTTTCTTATTCGATGATTCTTTCGCTCCGTTGGCTGGTCAAGCTGGCGGTACTTTCGGGACTGACGGCCGTCGGATATTCCTGGGCATCTACGCGCTTTTCCTCCGCCTCCACCCCCGCCCCAACCGCCGAGCAGGTGCGGTGGTATTCATTTGAAGAAGCCGCCCGCCTGCAAGGCACAGCTCCCAAGAAGATTTTTGTGGACGTATATACCGACTGGTGTGGCTGGTGCAAACGCATGGATCGCGACACCTTCGACGACCCCCAAGTGGTGGCCTACCTCAACGAACACTATTACGCCGTCAAGTTTGACGCCGAAGGCAAAAAAGCCGTGGACTTTGCCGGACGCACCTACGAGCGCAAGGCCGGCGAGCGCACCCACGCTTTGGCCGTGGCCCTGCTGGGCAACCGCCTCAGCTACCCGAGCACCGTCTGGCTCGACGAAAAAGGCCAGGTCATTCAGCCCATTCCGGGCTACCTCCCCCCGGCCGATTTCCTCAAAATTGCCAGCTATTTCGCCGGTGACCACCACCTGACCACTCCCTGGGAAGAATACCAGCCCGGTCAGTAGCCCCGCGCTCCCATTTTTTGGTGCGGCGCGATTGCCTTATTTTGGTGGCCATTGCCCATTCCCTCCATGCAAGACACCATCGTAGCCCCCGCCACGGCGCCCGGCGTGGGCGCCATCGCCGTCATTCGCCTTTCGGGTCCCGAAGCCCTTACCCTCAGCGGGCAGATTTTTCGCGGCCGCGACCTGACTGCCGCCCCCTCCCACACGGCCCATTTCGGCACCCTCTACGATGGCGATACGCTCCTCGACGAAGTGGTGGCCACCGTTTTTCGGGCGCCCCGCTCGTTCACGCGCGAAGACGTGGTGGAGTTCTCCTGCCACGGGTCGCCCTACGTGGTGCAGCGCATCGTCCGGGCGCTGGCGCAGCGGGGCGCCCGACTGGCCCAGCCGGGCGAGTTTACGCGCCGGGCCTTTCTCAACGGCCGTTTCGACCTGGCCCAGGCCGAAGCCGTAGCCGACCTGATCGCGGCCGACTCGGCGGCGGCCCACCAGGTGGCCCTCCAGCAGATGCGCGGCGGCTTCTCGCGCGACCTGCAAGCCCTGCGGGCGCAACTGGTGCAGTTTGCCTCGCTGATTGAGTTGGAGCTGGATTTTAGCGAAGAAGACGTGGCCTTTGCCGACCGCGCGGCCCTCGGCCAGCTCGTAGGTGCCATCGCGCACCGGGTGGCGGAGCTGCTCCGGTCCTTTTCGCTGGGCAACGCCCTAAAAAACGGCGTGCCGACGGTGATTGTCGGCAAGCCCAACGCGGGCAAGTCCACCCTGCTCAACCGCCTGCTCAACGAAGAAAAAGCCATCGTCTCGGACATCCCCGGCACCACGCGCGACGTGATTGAGGACGAGATCGTCGTGGGCGGGGTGCGCTTCCGGTTTGTGGATACGGCCGGCTTGCGCGAAGCCACCGACCAGATTGAGGCCCTGGGCATCGCCCGCACGCGCGCACGCATGCAGCAGGCCGCCGTGCTGCTGTACGTCTTCGACCTGCCCGCCACCACGCCCGCCCAGTTGCAAGCCGACCTGGCCCTGCTGGCCGACGTGCGCGTGCCCTACCTGCTCGTGGCCAACAAAGACGACCTGGCCACGCCCGACCACCGCGCCGGATTTGCTCACTTCGACGACCTGCTGCGGGTTTCGGCCGAAGTCGGCACGGGCGTGGAGGCCTTGCAGGAACGGCTACTGGGCTTGGTGGCCACCGACCGCTCCGACACGGTGGTGACCAACCTGCGGCACTACGAAAGCCTGCGCCACACCCAAGAAGCCCTCGCCCGGGTGCGCGAAGCGCTGGACGCCCAAGTGCCCGGCGATTTGCTGGCCCAGGACATCCGCCAGGCCCTGTTTCACCTCGGCCAGATCACGGGTGAGGTCACCACCGACGAACTGCTGGGCAATATTTTCAGTAAGTTTTGTATTGGAAAGTGAGAAAACCATAGTTATGATGTCTGGAAGCGGCTGATTAGTCACAAAAAAGCCCAACCCGCGTGGGTTAGGCTTTTCCGATGTATTCAGAAGTTTGGTGACAGCTATTATTTGCGACCCGCCTTCTTGTTGTATTTGGTATCACCTTTTTTCATGTCGCCTTTCATATTGTCTTGGCCGGGCATCATCACCGACTCAATGCCGTGGATAATGCCGTTAGAGGCCTCTATGTCGGCATTTTTGACTTTGGCGCCGTTGATCATCACGTCGTTGCCCTTCATGCTCACTTTTAGTTGCTCGCCCCCGACGGTCTTGAGCATCATGCCATCGCGCAGGTCGCTGGCGCGCATCTCGCCTTCCACCACGTGGTTGAGCAAGATATTGCGTAGCTTTTCCCGGTTTGAGGGCTGCATAAGCTGATCGCGCTTGTCGGCCGGCAATTGGTTGAAAGCGTCGTCTGAAGGCGCGAATACGGTATAAGGCCCTTCGCCCCCAAGGGTGGCCGTCAGGTCCGTGGCCTTCACCGCTTTCACCAGCATAGAATACTGGGGGCTGGCTGCGGCTTTGTCCACGATGGTTTCGCCTTCGGCCATCGAGCCGGTGATGGTCTCCGACTCGCGGGTGGTGCTGCGGTACGCATCGCGCTGGGTTTCGTTTTGTTCCATGCGCTGCTGCTGCATGGGTTGCTGCTGCTGCTGCATGGGTTGCTGCTGCGGGGTAGGTTGCTGCTGGCGCGTGGGTTGCGGGCTGCGGTCAGTCTGGGCGAAGGCCACGGTACCCATCAGGCAACTCGCGATCAGAAAACTACTGGTGTGTTTGAACATGGTATTTGGTATAAAGTAAAAAATAAGTGAAAAGGCTTGGTCAAGGTTACCTCTTCTACTTCACTCATACCCAATAGGTTGCAAACACCCGATAATACCTATTTATTCTTCGAAGCGTTTCGCAAACGCGGCCGTCCCCGTTCTCGGGGTGGAGGCGTACGTTCGTTGAGCCAGGCATTGATGCCTCCGCGCAGTTGGTAGAGGTGCTCGAAGCCAAATTGCGCCTTGAGTTGGGAAATGGCCTGGGCACTGCGCTGACCGCTCTGGCAGTGGATCACTACCGGCTGATCGAGGGCAATACGCCTCACCTCATCGGCCAACTGGCCCAGTGGAATCAGTTCACCGCCCAGGTGCCCGGCGGCGTACTCTGCCGGCTCACGGACGTCCACGAGCTGAAAACGCCGTCCTTCCCTTTGCCACTGCCGCAACTCACTCACCGTAATTTCGTGCGTCAGCACCTGCGTGCCGCAAATTTCAGGATAATTGGGCAGTTCCGTTACGGGCGGGCGGGCCAAATTGGCCGCAAATCGTACGGTGCGCCCGGCAAAGGCCGCCGCATCGAAGTGGTACAATTGCCCGTCGAGCGGTTGACCGATGCCCGTCAACAACTTGATCACTTCGCTGGCTTGCAAGGTGCCAATAATGCCGGGCAGCACGCCCAGCACGCCCTCTTCCGCGCAGTTGGGCACCAGCCCGGCGGGGGGCGGCTCGGGAAAAAGGTCGCGGTACTGCGGCCCCCGCGTGCCGTCGGGGCGGGCGGCATTGAATACTGCTACCTGCCCTTCGAAGCGGTGCACCGATCCGTACACGTGGGGGCGTCCGGTCAGGGTGCAGGCATCGGCAATCAGGTAGCGGGTCGGGAAATTGTCCGACCCATCGGCCACCAGGTCGTAGCTGCTGACAAGCGCCAGGACGTTTTCGCGCAACAGCCGAAAGGGATGGGCTTCTACGTTTACATGGGGATTAAGCGCCCGCAAGCGCTCGGCGGCCACCTCGGCCTTGAGTTGGTCTTCATCTTGGGCCGTATAGAGCACCTGGCGGTGCAGGTTGGAGACCGCTACCCGGTCGCCATCCACGATCCCCAGCGTGCCCACGCCCGCCGCCGCCAGGTACGTCAGCAGCGGACAGCCCAGCCCACCCGCACCCACCACCAGCACGCGGGCCGCCTTCAGCCGGGCTTGGCCGTTGGTGCCCCACTCGGGCAGGGCCAGTTGGCGGGCGTAGCGTTGTCGTTCGTCCAGACCGAGTCCCATCAGAACATATTTTCTAGTACCTCACCGTATTTGTCGGCACTGTCGGTGAGCACCGTGACCACCACGCCCGAAGGCATTTGTTCGGCCAGGCGCTGCGCGCCCACCAAATTGGCTGCGGCCGAAGGCGATACGAGCATGCCTTCGGTACGGGCCACGGTTTTCATCATGTCGAAAGCTTCGTAGGTGTCAATGAGCAACACCTGATCGGCCAGGGCAGCGTCGTAGAGGGGTGGGTAATTGTCCTCCGTAAAGTTTTGCCACCCTTCCAGCCCGTGCAAGGCGGCGTCGGGCTGCAGGGCAATGAGCCGCACGTCGGGCTTGAGGGCCCGCAGGCGCCGCCCCACGCCCGTGAAGGTACCACCCGTGCCTACGCCCGTCACGAAATGCGTAATGCGGCCTTCGGTTTGGGCGTAGATTTCGTCGGCCAGGGCCGTGTAGCCCTGCCAGTTGTGCGGATTGCGGTCGGCGTCGGGATAAAAAAAGCGGTCGGGATAGGCTTTGATCAGTTCCTCCATGGCCCCCTCCAGGGCTTCGCCGGGCGGCAGGTAAATCAGTTCAGCGCCGTAAGATTGCAGCATCACCTTGCGCTTTTCGGTCGCATTTTCGGGCAGGCAGATGGTGACGGGAAAATCCAGGACTGCACCCAGGGCCGCGTAGGCCAGCGACATGTTGCCTCCGTAGCGGTCGAGCAAGCGGGCTTGGGGCAGTTGCCCGGCCTGCCAGGCGGCCGCCACAATCTGGTAGGCCGCCCGCGCCTTGATGCTGCCGCTCAGTTGCATCCATTCTTGCTTGGCCAGCAGGCTCACTTCCCGGGGCATGTCGGGCAAATTGAGGGAAACCAAGGGCGTATGCCCAATTTGCCGGGCGATGGCTTCGAGCCGGGTGCTGGGTTCCGTAGTTGTTTGTTCTAATACCATGTCACTGTCTTTTGGCTTATTAAAAAAGCCTTTCTTATAAAAAGAAAGGCCTTCGATGCGTGTGGTCAAAGGGGTTACGCATCAGTCCTTTCCTGTACCGCGTACGGCGCAGCCGCCTAGCACCTTCCCCACTCGCTTTTCTCCTCTGTGCAGACTTGCCCGCTTCATCGCAATAGTTTTTTAACCCGTTCGTGCCGTAATGGTTACCTGATCCGGAGGTAGCACAAGCCCGGTGGCGTTCTTTAGCCCCTCGTTCCACAAACATAGCCGACCTGTGCAAAGACGCAAATTTGCCTTCGTTTATTTGTGCATACCCGCCGTGCAAAAGCTACTGCGTTGGTTTTCACCAAAAAAAGCCCAAAATCTTATCGGCTCTTTAGGAAAAGCATAATGACGGGTGCCAGGCCAAGCACCACCACGCAGCCGATAATATTGTACCACAAAAAGCCAATGTCCGTGGCGTAGAAACAGATCAGCACGGTGGCTTCGGCCAGCAAGGCGGCCACAAACACGGCCGTGCCCCGCACGCGGGGCAGCAAAAAGGCCGTCGCAAAAATGCCCAGCACCGCCCCGTAGAAGAGCGACCCCAGTTGGTTGACCGCTTCGAGCAGGTTGCCCAGCCGCGTGGCAAACATGGCCACGGCAATGGCGTAGCCCCCCCACAGCACCGTGATGAGTTGCGAAGCCCGCAGGTAGTGCCGTTCGCTGGCCTCCCGGCGCACCATCCGGCGGTAGATGTCCACCACCGTCGTCGAGGCCAGGGCGTTGAGCTCGGAGGCCGTCGAAGACATGGAGGCCGAGAAAATGACGGCGATCAGCAGGCCCACCAGCCCGGCGGGCAAGTAGGTGGTCACAAACGTGAGGAAGACGTAGTTGGTGTCGTTGGTATCGGCCAGGGGGTCGCGGGCCCGCATCAGGTCGGCCACTTCCTGGCGCAACGTGCCGATCTGGGCGTCGTAGCGCCGGGCGGCCCGCACGGCCGCTTCGTTGGTTTCGCCCCGCCGCTGGGCGGCCACCATCGCCTCAACGGCGGTGCGCTTTTCGGTCCAGAGTTGTTCGTAGGTGGCCTCGGCGGCGGCCAGGTCGGCGGCGTACGTACTCTGGCGGAGTCGCTCGGTTTCGGTTTGGTTGAAAAACACCGGGGGCGCCTGAAACTGGTAGAACACAAACAGCATGGCCCCCGTCAGCAGAATGCCGAATTGCATCGGGATCTTGACGATGGCATTGAAGAGCAACCCCAGCCGGCTTTGGGCCACCGACTTGCCCGCCAGGTAGCGGCCCACCTGCGACTGGTCCGTGCCGAAGTAAGACAGCGACAGGAAAAACCCGCCCAGCAGTCCCGACCAGAGGTTGTAGCGGTCGTTGGGATCGAAGCGGGCGTCGAAGGCTTCTAGGCGGCCCATCTGACCCGCCACCTGCATGGCTTCGCCCACGTGCATGCCGTCGGGTAGCAGACGCACGATCATCACGAAGGCCACCACCATCCCCAGCAAGATCACCCCCATCTGTTGCTTTTGGGTGTAGCTCACGGCCCGCGTACCGCCCGACACGGTGTAGAGGATCACCAGCCCGCCGATGAGTAGGTTCGTCCAGACGATGCTCCAGTCCAGCAGCGACGAGAGGATCACGGCCGGGGCGTAGATGGTCAGCCCGGCGGCCAGCCCGCGTTGCACCAGAAACAGCAAGGCCGCCAGGCCCCGCGTTTTGAGGTCGAAGCGGCCTTCGAGGTATTCGTAGGCCGTATAGACCCGGAGGCGGTGGTAAACGGGCAGCACAAAGGCGCAGAGCACGATCATGGCCAGGGGCATACCGAAATAGAACTGCACAAAGCGCAGCCCTTCGCCGTAGGCCAGCCCCGGCGCCGACAAAAACGTGATGGCGCTGGCCTGCGTGGCCATCACCGACAAACCCACCACGTACCAGGGCATGGCCCGGTTGCCCAGCAGGTAGCCCTGCACGTCGCGGTTGCCCCGGCTTTTCCAGAGGCCATAGCTGACGATGAACAGCAGCGTGCCCCCCAGCACGCCCCAATCGAGCCCACTCATCCGGCGTAGAAACGGGTGAAGGCGTAGCAGCCAGCGATCATGAGCAGCAGTTGCAGCCCTACGGCGGCGTACCACTGCCACCAATGGCGGAACAAAGGCGGACGTTCGGACGGGGTATCGGGCGGGATATTGGCGGGTGAATCGGACATGACGGCGATGGGTTGAAAGGCCAATAATAAGGCAATTTGCCCGATCTCTTGGCCAA
>DAIMZG010000079.1:0-8154 GCA_036734065.1 Catalimonadaceae bacterium | reverse complement strand
ACGAACAGTTTGCGTTCGAGCACTTCGTCGCGCCAAGCCGGGTCGCGCGGGACCACGAAGACCTGTTCGATGCGCGGGGCCGCCGCCCGCGCCGTAGGGCCGGCCATTTCGGGACGAACGGGCACAGCCCGGTAGCCCAGCAAATCGAAGCCTAGTTTGTCAATGAGGCGATTGAAAATGGCCCGGCAGCGCTCGCGCACGTCCACATCCTGCGAAAAGAAAACCACCCCCACGCCGTAGCTACCCGCTGCGGGCAAGGCAAAAGGCAGTTCAACCCGGAAAAACGCGTCGGGCATCTGCATCAGCACGCCGGCCCCATCGCCCGATTCCGGGTCGCAGCCACAAGCACCCCGGTGCTCCATGTTTTCGAGCATGGTCAGGGCATCGCTCACAATGGCGTGGGCAGGCTGCCCTTTCAGGTGCGCGACAAAGCCGATGCCGCACGAGTCGTGCTCCATTTCGGGCAGGTACAACGAAGGATTTTCGGGATGATGTGACATAGAAAACGTGATGTGGGTACGAAGCGCTTCTTATCCACGGCGCCCTTGTGCGGCGCGCGCTGGATGAAATGCGCATAAAAATAAATGCTACCGCCTGAAAATATTACGAGTAAGTGGGGTGCTGTTTCGCGGAAGGCTGTACTTACAATATTCGGCAACGAATGAACGCATTTACTTCAGACAATTTAAATATTTGGGCGCCATTGTTACTAATAATTCATCGAAAGCACCGCCTCATTAAACTATGCGCCTTTCCGAATAGTTTTTGCCTTCAAAAATTTATTCTCTTCAAAGTGCGATTTAATGCGGTTATGGGCCGTCAAAACCGCTTTTCGTAGTGCTATTTGGGCAATATGCCGTACCCGAATGGGCAACTTCGGTACACGCGTGTTGCATCAAGCGCAATTTTGGTCAGCCGCCATGGGCTCAGGCAGAAGCGATCTTCTGCACGGGCAATTCGTCGGGGCAGGCAGCCAACAATTCGGCTTGCGTGCGGCCCAGGCCGGGATGTACCAGGTCGGGAGCCAGTTCGGCCAGGGGAGCTAGGGCAAAGCGCCGCTGGGCAATGTGCGGATGCGGCACTACCAACGTGGGGGTGTCAATCAGACGCTGCCCATAGTAGAGAATATCAATGTCGAGGGTGCGCGGCCCCCAGCGCGTCCGGCGTACCCGGCCCAGTTCGGCCTCAATGGCCAAGGCCACTGTCAAAAGCTGCTCGGCTGGCAAATGCGTGCGCAGGCAAACCACCTGGTTGTAGAAAGCGGGCTGCTGCTCCACCCCCCAAGCGGCCGTTTCGTAGATAGACGAGCGCCCCGCTTCGCTTCCGGCGCGTTGTTGCAGGGCGTGCCGGGCAGCCCGCAGGGTAGCCCCCCGATCGCCCTCGTTACCTCCCAGCAGCAGATAGACCGTTTCAACGCGGTGTTCCTTTAAACTTATCCCCGCCAGGGGCCGATCAAATTGTGCTTTTTCCATTCGTACGGATTGGCCATTAAGTTATTCAATCATTCACTACTATTGTTGCCTGACCATAGCTATTCTTATACCTATATGTTGCAATTTCTGAAATTCGTACTGGCTACCGTCGTCGGTCTTTTATTCTTTTTCGTGCTTTCGGCCCTCATCCTGGCGGGCATCGGGGCCTCAGCTTCGCGCCAGACGGTGGAAGTAGAAAATAACTCGGTGCTGTGGATGAAACTCAACCGGCCCATCAATGAACGCGGCGAGTCGGACGATCCGTTTACGGCCTTTGCCTTCGGCGGCCGCGACAACATGCCCCTGGGGCTGGTAGAAATCCGCCGCGCTTTGGCACGCGCCAAAGACGACAGTAAAATTGAAGGCATCTACCTAGACTTGTCTTTTTTGCCCGCTGGCTATGCCAGCGTCGAGGAGATCCGCAATGCCTTGCTGGATTTTAAAACCTCGGGTAAATTTATTGTCGCCTACGGCGAAGCCTACACCGAAAAGGCCTATTACCTAGCCTCGGTGGCCGACCGCATCTTTCTCAACCCCGTAGGCGCCCTCGAGTTCAACGGGCTTTACCAAGAAACGGCTTTCCTGAAGGGCACCCTCGAAAAACTCGATGTCAAACCGGAGGTGTTCCGGGTGGGCGATTTCAAAAGTGCTGTCGAGCCTTTTCTGCGCGAAGACATGAGCGAGGAAAACCGCCTCCAGACGCGCTCTTTTCTCAACTCCATCTACGATCACCTGATCGCGGGCATTGCCGAAGCCCGCGGCCTGTCGGCTCCCGAACTGCGCCAACTCTCCGACTCCATGCGGGTACAAACCCCCGAAGACGCCCTCGAATACCAGTTGATCACCGACCTGGGCTACTTCGACGAGGTAGAGGCTGCCATGCGCGAACGGCTGGAACTGGAGGACGACAAAAAGATCGAATACATCGCCCTTTCCAAGTACATCAAAGCCGACGATAACGCGGCGGCGGCCAACATTACCAGCCGCGACCGCGTGGCCGTGCTGGTAGCCGAAGGCAACATTGTCAGCGGCGAAGGCGACAACAACAGCATCGGTTCGGACGCCATCGCCCGGCAACTGCGCAAGCTGCGCCGCGACGACAAGGTCAAGGCCGTCGTGCTGCGGATCAACTCGCCGGGGGGCAGTGCCCTGGCCTCGGACGTGATGTGGCGCGAGATTGGCCTACTGCGCCAGCAAAAGCCCGTCATTGCCTCCATGTCGGACGTGGCCGCCTCGGGCGGCTACTACATGGCCATGGGCTGCGACACCATTGTAGCGCACCCCAATACCATCACGGGCTCCATCGGCGTGTTTGGCTTGCTCTTCAACGCCGAAGCCTTTCTCAAAAACAAACTCGGCGTAACGGCCGACCGCGTCAAGACGGGGGCCTATTCTGACCTGGGCAATCCCACACGTGCGCTCACCGATTTTGAGCGGCAACTTATTCAGCGCTACGTGGACACCACCTACGAGCAGTTTACGCGCAAGGCTGCTGAAGGACGGGGCATGACCCAAGACAACCTGAAGGCCGTTGCCTCGGGGCGCGTCTGGTCGGGCCGCGAAGCCCTCGACAAGGGCCTGGTGGACGTGCTGGGCGGGCTGGAAGATGCCATCGTCCTGGCCGCCACCGCGGCGGGTCTTGAAGAAGATGCCTACCGCGTGCGCTACTATCCGGAGCAGAAATCTTTCCTCGAACAAATTCTCGACGATGGTGAGGAGCAGGTGAAAGCACACGTGCTGCGCACCTACCTGGGTGAATATTACCCCTACGCCCGGGCCGTCGAGCAGGTCAGGAAGTGGGAAGGCATCCAGACCCGGTTGCCCTACGACGTGGAAATTCACTGAGTGGACACGCACCAAAAAAAACGGAAGCCCCGCGCGGGCTTCCGTTTTTTTTGTTGGTGAATAAATTACTTGACCGTCGAGATCGGTGACCGTAACCTGATTGCTTTGTGTAGAAGCCCGGCAACCCTGTTTTGGGCACACCCGACTACCCACCCCCGTCGCATGATTTTTCCCGTTCCGTACGTGCTGATTTTGCTGATGGCCGTCGCCTGCACGTCCAGCCCGTCGCCACCGCCGGTACAAATCGCCCCTGCCGAGCGGATGCACGGCCTGAGCTTCGTGTCGCCCGCCCGCCCACCCGCCGAAAATCCTTTCGGGACCGCCACGGCAATCGGCAGCAACTGGGTGGCCATCATCCCCTACGCCTTCTCGCGGCCGGGCGTGGCGGCCGTGTACTACGACCAGCCCTGGCAGTGGTGGGGCGAACGGCCCGCGGGCACGGCCCAGTTCATCGGCTGGGCCAAAGCTGCCGGGCTGCGGGTGATGCTCAAGCCGCAGGTGTGGGTGATGGGTGCAGGCTGGACGGGCGACTTCGCCCCCGCCGATTCGGCCCAGTGGCCCGCCTGGGAGGCGCAGTACCGGCACTACCTGCTGACCATGGCCCACCTGGCCGATTCGCTCGACGTCGAACTGCTGTGCATCGGTACCGAATACCGCGCGGCCGTGCGGGCGCGGCCCGCCTTCTGGCACGGCCTGATCGGGGAACTGCGCACGCGCTACGGCGGCGCCCTCACCTACGCGGCCAACTGGGACGAATACGCCGAAGTACCCTTCTGGGACGCCCTCGACTACGTAGGCGTCAACGCCTACTTTCCCCTCGACACAACCGCTACGCCCACCGTGGCCGCGCTGGCCGCGGCCTGGCTGCCCATCAGTGCCCGCCTCGACAGCTTGCACCGCCAGACGGGCAAGCCCATTCTGTTCACCGAATACGGCTACCGCAGCGTGGCGCGCGCCGCCGGGGCGCAGTGGGAGATTCCCGACAGCCGCGTCCACGGCGGTGCGCCCAACTTCGAGGCGCAATCGCATGCCCTGGAGGCCTTCTACCGCACCTACTGGCCACAGCCGTGGGTGGCGGGGGGCTTCCTTTGGAAATGGTACGGCAGCCCTGCCCAAGCCCACCCTACCGACTACAGCCCCGAAGGCAAACCCGCGCAGGACGTGGTACGGCACTTCTACCGCGCCGACACCTTAGAGTAGCTCGGCTTCGCCCCGGATGTCGGCCAGGTAGTTGAAACGAATGTCCCACTCCGGGTTGGGCACCAGGCGGATGTCTAATTGCATATAGTACGGAAACGACTGGCCAATCAGGGCGCGGCCCAGGGTTTCGAGCAGGCGCAGGTTTTCGGGGCGCACCTCGATCGGGGTGGCAACCGTGTCGTAGGGCTGCACCGTGAAACTTTCGGCCGCACGGCCTTTGGTCACCAGCAGGCTGTCGCCCATCACCAGGTCGTAGTTGAAACCTTCGACGATGATTTCGGCCGGATTGGGGTTGTACACGTCTAGGCGGAGGGTGAAGGTGCGCCCGTCGCGTTCCATTTCGTCAAATGACACTTCCGGCAACTTGGGGACGCGCGTGCGGCCCGTCCGCTCGAAGGGAACGGCGCGTTGGCCCCACCAACCGGCAAAGTGCAGTTCGCCGTCCAGGCGGTAGTCCACGCTGTCGGTATCCTGCAAGGCCTTGAGCTTGTCGAGCATCTGGCGATAGGCAATCTTGAGGGGAATCTGGAGGGTATCCGAATCGCCCACGCGCATGTCTTCGTCCACGTCCATCCGGCCTTTCCAGAGTTGCTCATCGTCCACGGTCAGGTTGAAGCGTACGCTGTCCATCAGCCCCACCACCTTGCGCAGCGCGGCCTGGGCCATCCGAACCCGCACCTCGGCCGTGTCGCCTTCCAAGTTTACTTCGTAGCGGATTTGAACCGTATCGGGTATTTGCTGACGCGCCCAACGGCTCAAAGCCCAGGCCGCGCCTGCCAGCAACACCAAGGCTACCAGCACGTATATCCATCCTTTTTTCATTGATTTTGTGGTTATTCGTTCGTGGATTTGCGCCAACACCTCCGGATAAAAGTTATGCACCGCACTCGACCATCGTTGGGCTTGTACGGCAGTAGGTGGCCGATCAGCGGGTGTGGGGTCGTCGGATGCACACCAGTTCTTCAAAAAAATAGGCTGCCATGTGGTTGACCTTGGGCCTGATCGCCTTCGGCCTGGCGTGGGCCGTACAGCTCGGTTTTGTGCTCGTGGTGTGCAGGCCCCTGACGCGTTCGGCCCCGCCCCTGCCCGCTGTTGTCGGCCATTGCCCCGTATCAGTGATCGTGTGCGTGCACCACGAAGCGCACCGGATCGGTACGCTCATCGAAGAGATTTACGCGCAGCAGTATCCAAAGTTTGAACTTGTAGTGGTGGACGACCGCTCCGACGAACCCACGCAACGGGTGCTGGCCCAATGCCAGGCGCGCTTTGCCGACTTGCGCGTAGTGCGAATTGACCTCACCCCGTCGGGCCTCAATCCCAAAAAATTTGCGCTCACGCAGGGCATCGCGGCCGCACAGTACGACCGCCTCCTACTCACCGACGCCGATTGTCGCCCGGCTGGGCCCCGCTGGATCGCCGCGATGATGGCCTACCTGCACCCGCCCCAACAGCTTGTCCTGGGCTATGCACCCTACCTGCGGCAACCCGGCTTTCTGAACCGATTTATCCGGTACGAAACTTTATATACTGCCATTCAGTACTTATCTTTCGGATTGACAGGCTGGCCGTACATGGGCGTTGGGCGCAATTTGGCTTATTCCAAAGCGCTATTTTTTTCGGCGGATGGTTTTGCTGACCACGCGCATGTGACGGGTGGCGACGACGACTTGTTCGTAAACAAAGTAGCCCAAGCCCACAACGTAGCCATTTGCTTGCATCCCGACAGTTTTACGTATTCTTATCCTAAAAACACCTGGTTCACTTGGTTTCGCCAGAAAATTCGTCACCTCTCGGTTGGGAAAAGATACCGCCAAGCCGACCGTTGGCGTTTGGGTATGCTGGCCCTTTCGCACCTGATGTGCTGGGTGGTAGGATTGTTGCTCTTGAGTACGCCCTACGGAAAATGGGTGCTGGCCGGATGGGCCGTACGCAGTGGCCTTCAGGCCCGCATTTTTCACCAAATTAGCCACCGACTCCACGAAGGTTTATCCTGGTTTTGGTTTCCTTTGTTTGACCTACTGTACCTACTTTATTATCTTACAATTGGTGTTTCGGCACTGGCTGCAAAACGAGTTAGATGGAAGTAAAGAAACAATTTTCCGACAAGGCCCTGCACGACTTCGAGCTGATTCGCCTGGCCAAAGAGGGCGATCAGAAGGCGTACGCCGAGCTGATGAAGAAGTATAAGAAGTCGGTGTACCACACGCTGCTCAAGATGGTGCGCAACGTGGACGACGCCGAAGACCTCACCATCGAAGCCTTTGCCAAGGCCTTTCGCAACCTCGACAAGTTCGACCCCAAGTTTACGTTCAGCACCTGGCTGTTCCGGGTGGCCACCAACAATTGCATTGACTTCATCCGCAAGAAGCGGCTCAACACCATGAGCATCAGCTCGACCTACGTGGACGACAATGGCTCCGACGTAGGGCTCGACCTGAAAGACATCAACCTCGACCCGCAGGAAGAGGCCATCAAAGAGCAGAAAATCGTTATCATCCAGACGATCGTTACCAAACTGCCCCCCCGCTACCAGACCCTGGTCGAGTTGCGCTACTTCCGCGAACTGTCCTACGAGGAGATCGCCAAAGAACTGGGCGCCCCGCTCGGCACGGTCAAGGCCCAACTGCACCGCGCCCGCGAGTTGCTCTACGACATGGTCAAGACCCGCAAGGACGCCATCTGAGTTTTTGTCGGATGGACATCGTCGCCAAGTATTTTCCTGACCTCACGCCGCGCCAGCAACAACAACTGGCGGCCCTGGGGCCACTGTATGCCTCCTGGAACGAGCGCATCAACCTCATTTCCCGCAAGGACATTGACCACCTCTACGAGCGGCACGTACTCCACTCCCTGGCCCTGGCCAAGGTGATCGCGTTTGTGCCCGGCGCCGAACTGATGGACCTGGGCACGGGTGGCGGCTTTCCGGGCGTGCCGCTGGCGATTCTCTTTCCCGAAGCGCAGTTTCACCTGGTGGACTCTATCGGCAAGAAAGTCAACGCTGCCCGCGAAATTGCCTTCGAGTTGGGACTCGACAACGTGCGCTGCACGCACGAACGGGCCGAGAAAGTACAGGCCCGCTACGACTTCGTCGTGACGCGGGCCGTGGCCCCGCTCTCGCAACTCGAGCGCTGGACGCGCGGCAAGATCAGCAACGTGTTCCGGCACCGCCTCAAGAACGGGCTGCTCTGCCTCAAGGGCGGGCAGTTGGAAGCCGAAACCATGAAATCCCGCGGCAAAGCCAAGGTTTTTGCCCTCGACCGCTACTTCAACGAGCCCTACTTCGCCGAGAAGTACGTCGTACACCTCAAAACTACCTGAACTCCGTCCGGACGCGCGTATGCCCAAAGCCCAGGACCTCAAAAGCGTGCTGGCCCGTCTGATGCGCTACTGCGCCTACCAAGAGCGCAGCCCGCAGGCCGTGTGGGCCAAACTACACGACACCGAACTCACCGACGAGGAACAAGCCCGGGCCTACGCCCAACTGCAAGCCGACGGTTTTGTGGACGAGCTGCGCTTTGCGCGGGCCTATGCGGGCGGTAAGTTTCGGCAGCAACGCTGGGGGCGCGTCAAGATCCGGTTGCAACTGCAAGCGCAGGGCCTCGGGGCCGAGGCCGTTGCGGCCGGACTGGCCGAAATT
>DAIMZG010000078.1:0-8363 GCA_036734065.1 Catalimonadaceae bacterium | reverse complement strand
CACAAAGAAGGCTACACCATTTTGGCCGTCACTACGGGCTTGCTTCTTGCCCTCAACGTACTGTTGTACCTGTTTTTTCCCGAAAGTTGGACCATGCGTTATCTGTTCGCAGGTCTTAGCGTGGCATTCTTCCTGCTGATTCTTCAGTTCTTTCGTAGTCCGCGCCGCCAGATCGTCACCGACGAGCGGCACGTGTTGGCGCCCGCCGACGGCAAGGTAGTCGTGATCGAAGAGGTGACCGACCCCGAATACTTTCAGGCACCCCGGCGGCAGATTTCCATTTTCATGTCTCCCATCAACGTGCATTCCAACTTGCACCCCGTATCGGGTACAGTGGAGTACTTTCGTTACCACGCGGGCAAATACCTAGTGGCCTGGCATCCCAAGTCCAGTCTGGAAAACGAGCGCACCACCACCGTAATCCGGATGGCCAACGACGTGGATATTCTGGTGCGTCAGATTGCCGGCGCAATGGCCAAGCGCATTGTCTGGTACCTCAAAGAAGGGCAGCAAGTGCAACAAGGGGAGGAGTTGGGCTTTATTAAGTTTGGCTCGCGCGTGGACGTACTCTTGCCCCTCGACGCCGAGGTGAAGGTACAACTCCAGCAAAAAACCAAGGGAGGCGCGACGATCATCGCCATCCTGCCCGAACGCTCGGCTCAGTAGGCCCGGGCAAAGACTACTCGCCGGGCCGAGGGCGCGCCGCTGAACACACAGCGACCCGCTTCGTGGTCTTCGGCGAGGGGAATGCACCGGATGGTGGCTTTGGTGATTTCTTTGATTTTCTCTTCCGTTTCGGCCGTGCCGTCCCAGTGGGCGAGCACAAAGCCGCCCTTCGTATCGAGCACTTCCTGAAACGCGTCGAAGCTGTCCACCTGCGTGGTGTGGGCCGCGCGGAAAGCCGCCGCCTTGTCGTAGATGGCCTGTTGCATGGTATCGAGCAACTGCACCACGTATTCGACGATACCCTCCAGCGGTTGGGACGTTTTTTCCTTCGTATCGCGCCGCGCCACCTCGACGGTGCCATTTTCGAGGTCGCGGGGGCCGATGGCCAGGCGCACGGGTACGCCCTTCAGTTCCCAGTCGGCAAACTTCCAGCCCGGCGATTGGGTGTCGCGGTCGTCGAAGCGTACGGAGATGCCCCGCTGGCGCAGGTCGCGGATCAGCCCTTCGGTGCGTTCGCGGATGAGGGCCAACTGCTCTTCTTTGCGGAAGATCGGCACGATCACCACCGCGATGGGAGCCAGTTTGGGCGGTAGCACCAGCCCGTCGTCGTCGGAGTGGGCCATGATCAGCGCCCCCATCAGGCGCGTGCTGACACCCCACGAAGTACCCCAGACGTATTCGAGTCCGCCCGCCTTGGTGGCAAATTGCACGTCGAAGGCTTTGGCAAAGTTCTGCCCCAGAAAGTGCGAAGTGCCCGCCTGCAAAGCCTTGCCGTCTTGCATGAGGGCCTCGATGCAGTAGGTGTCTTCGGCCCCGGCAAAGCGTTCACTGGGGGTCTTAACGCCCCTCACGACGGGCAGGGCCAAATATTGCTCGGCAAAGTCGGCGTACACGCCGAGCATCTGGCGGGTTTCGGCAATGGCCTCTTCGCGCGTGGCGTGGGCGGTGTGTCCTTCCTGCCAGAGAAACTCGGTGGTGCGCAAAAACAGGCGCGTGCGCATCTCCCAACGGACGACGTTGGCCCACTGATTGAGCAGGATGGGCAGGTCACGATACGACTGAATCCAGTTTTTGTACGTGCTCCAGATCACAGTTTCGGACGTGGGGCGGACGATGAGCTCTTCCTCCAGTTTGGCTTCCGGATCTACGATGACTTCTTTGCCGTCGGGGGAGTTTTTGAGGCGGTAGTGCGTAACAACGGCGCACTCCTTGGCAAAACCCTCGATGTGACTGGCTTCGCGACTTAGGTACGATTTTGGTATGAAGATCGGGAAATAAGCATTGACGTGCCCGGTAGCCTTAAACATGCTGTCGAGCGTGGCTTGCATCTTTTCCCAGATGGCGTAGCCGTAGGGCTTGATGACCATGCAGCCCCGGATGGGCGAGTTTTCGGCCAAGTCGGCCTTTTTGACTAACTCGTTGTACCACAGCGAGTAATCTTCGTGGCGCGGGGGAATACCCTTGCTCATATGCGGCGGGAGGAGAAACCTATTTGAGGTGCAAAAATGTTGATTAATTCAAGGGTCTTTGACTTCTTACCCCTAAACTAGGCCAAAAGTAAACAAAACCTCAGGGTTAATAGCTTAAATCATTAACTTGATAGCCGAAAACGCACGCGCCGATACTACCGTACACGAAAACAACTACACACTAACAACATTTTGCCATGAAAGCACCTACCCTATCAAAAGCCTTTTGGGTTGCCCCGGCTCTCCTGCTCATGCTAGGGGGGTGTAGCAGCAGTCGTTATGCCCAAACAGGGGGCGAATACGATGATATGTACTTCGTGTCCTCCGACCGGGCCGCCGTTCGCACCAACCAAGCACAAGCTTCGACGGCACGTGGCAGTTACTACAACTCGGAAAGCTACGCGGCCGAAAGTAATACGGTGCCCAACAACAATAACAACGACAACTATTACCGCCAGGAGCAGGGTACAGCCCCCGCTGAGGAAGGTGTAGATTACTACCGCGAAGATTTCCGGCAGGAAGCCCGCCCCAGCGGAGGCGCTACCTACAACACCAGTAATTTTTACGGTAGTCCGGCATTTGCCCAGCCCGGTATCGGCTGGATGAACTCGGGCTTTGGGTTCTACAACCCGGCCTTCAGTCCTTTCTTCTACGATCCCTTCCTGTTTCGTCCCTTCCGTCCGGGCCTGACCATTGGTTTCGGGGTTGGTTTTGGACGCCCGTTTATGGGGCCGGGCTTCGGCTTTGGTGGCCCGTTCATGGGTCCGGGTTTCGGTTTCTATGATCCCTTCTGGGGTCCGGGCTTTGGCTTCGGTAGCCCGTTCATGGGCCCGGGTTTCGGTTTTTATGATCCCTTCTGGGGTCCTCGCTTCGGTGGAGGCTTTTACGGCGGTGGCTTTTACGGAAATGGTTTCTACGGCGGTGGTTTCGCAGGAGACATCAATCGTCGTCCCGTTACGTACGGCCCGCGTAACAATCGCAGTTCTGTATTGTCCGGACGTGGTGGCGCACCCGTCACCACGCGCCCCGTGCGTACGATCGGGGCCGGAGGTAGTGCTGAAGGCAGTGGCCGCGACGTGAATCGCGTCAACGATGCCCGCCGCGACAATGCTACCCGCGGTGGTAATGCCGTTGGCGAGCGTGGCACCTCCACGGGTGAGCGCGGTATTTCGCCCGCCCAGACGCGCCCGGCGCGCGAAACCAACGTAACCCGTCAGGTGACACCTCGCAGCACGGGTCAGGAGTCGTATCGTCCGAGCCGCTCCACGAGCGACTACCAACGTCAGGCCGCTCCGGCGCAACGTCAGGCATCGCCCACGCGTCAGGCTGCCCCGGCACAGCGTCAGACTGCACCGAGCCGTCAGGTCGCACCGAGTCGCCAAGTAGCGCCCAGCCGCTCGAACAGCAATTATTACCAGCGCCCGGCTGCCCCGAGTCGTCAGTCGGCGCCAAGCCGCAACTACAGCAGCCCGAGTCGTCAGTCGGCGCCGAGCCGTAACTACAGCAGCCCGAGTCGTCAGTCGGCACCGAGCCGTAACTACAGCAGCCCGAGCCGCAGTAGCTCGCCCTCGTACAGTGCGCCGAGCCGCAGCAGTTCGCCCAGCCGGAGCGCACCGAGCCGTTCGCCGCGTTGATTTCACCGAAAGTAGTCGGCATAGCGTAAACTTTTAGCGATACCATCGTTCTATTCAGCAAGGCATGATTTTAGCCTTGACAGAATAGGGCGATGGTATCGCTTTTTTATTTCAACTCTTTGATCACCAAATGAATACACCAATGAAGGGATGGTCTCTGCTGGGCTGGACAGCCGGACTGGCATTGCTGGGCAGCACCGCGATCCAGGCGCAGGGTATCGCCCCAACGCCCGGCAGTTTTGGCTACTTCAACGACGCGCTGCGCTATTCGCAGACGTCTTTCGGCGGTTCGGCCCGCGTGCTCGGGTTGGGCGGTGCCCAAACGGCTCTGGGAGGCGACATTGGCTCGCTGAGCACCAACCCCGCCGGACTGGGCGTGTACCGCCGCTCCGAGTTCAGCGTCAGTCCCTCGCTGCTGTTTGCCAACACCGAAAGCCAGTTTTCGGCTAATGCGGGTTTGGATCCGAACCGCCCTATTCCTCCATCTTCTGGAAGGAACGAGTTAGACAGCAAAACGCAGTTTAATTTTCACAGCATCGGGGTCGTGTTTGCCAATCCCAAAGACGACATCGTACCGGGTAGTTGGCGGGGCGGCTCGTGGGGCATTGCCCTGACGCGCACCAACAATTTTCATAACCGCTTCAGCTTCGACGGCGTGAACAATCTGGAGCCGGACAAGCAATATTCGATTGCTGATTTTTACGCCAATCGGGCGAATGAAACAGATAGCTTGGAAGGAGAATTAAGAAGAGCTTTCGACGTTTTTTCGATCGATTTCAATCCTGACAACAATGAATTTGTGAGATTTCCTCTGCCGGGACCAAGTGGTCCGTTCAATCCCGGTGACTTGCGCCAGAGGGGTACAGTGACGACTAGTGGTGCACAGTACCAATTTGATGTCGGTTACGGCGGCAATTTTGGTGATAAATTCTACATCGGCGGGGCGGTGGGCATTGCCACCATTCGGTTTGAGGAAACTCGTGTTTATCGAGAAAACAATAATAGTAACATGAGTAGTAGCTACAGCCTAACGCTCACAGATCAATATCGAGCTAGCGGCAGTGGAATAAATTTGCGTGGAGGCTTAATTTATCGGCCTATAGATGCGTTTAGAGTGGGCTTAAATATTCAGACGCCTACTTGGTACGCCATTTCCGAAGATTTTTCTGATGCCATAGAAGTTTCATACAACGGATTTATCACAACTTTTTTTGAAGATGGCATTCCTAACAATGCTGAATTAAATACACTAAGAGAGGCGAGCAATCAGGGCGAGTTTAACTACACTCTCAATACACCCTTTCGCACCAACGCGGGGTTGGCCTATTTCTTTGGCAAGAAGGGCTTTGTGTCGGCCGACGTAGAGTACGTTAACTTTGCAGCGGCGCGGGTGCGCTCCGACAACGACAACCTCAGCGCCGACAATCGGTCCATCAGCAGCCTCTATCGGCCTACGCTCAACTATCGGCTGGGCGGCGAACTGCGCTTCGACATTTTCCGGGTGCGCCTGGGCGGCGCCCTCTACGGCGATCCCTTCGAAGACCGGGTGGACGACATCAATCGGCAGCAGTTTTTCATAACGGGCGGGGCGGGCATTCGCCTCCGGGACTTTTACGTGGACTTGGGCATCGTGCAATCGTGGCGTGACAGCGCTTTCCAACCCTTCACGTTGCCGCAGGGCACCAACCCGCAGGCCGACGTGCGCAATCGTCTCACCAACGCGACCCTTTCGATCGGGACGTTTTTTTAAGCTGGTCAAGAACTGACCAAAAGCCGTGCAAATCGTTTTGTACGGCTTTTTTGTGCGCGACTACTGGGCCACCTGCGTAGTGTCAGCTTCGGATTTTTCCACCGAGTCGGCCACCGTGTAGCCGGGGGCCGGCTCGACGACGGTGATCTCCACTTGCGTGATGCCGTCGCTGATAAAGCCGAGTTGCCGGGCAGCGGCCCGCGACAGGTCGAGGATACGGCGACCCGCGTAGGGACCCCGGTCGTTGATCAGCACTTCGACGAGGCTGTCATTTTCCAGGTTGCGCACCGAAACCACCGTGCCGAGGGGCAGCGACGGATGGGCCACCGTGAGCGAATCGCGGTGATAGCGCGAGCCGTCGGCGGTGCGGTTGCCGTGCAGCACGTTGGCGTAGAACGAGGCTTCGCCTTGCTCGGTGTAGGGTGGGGGGCCGGCGTCGGACGTAGAGGATTGGCACGCAGCACACGACAGGAAGAACAGCCAGCAAAGGATACGTAGAGGCATAAGTAAAGGGACTAGTAAAACAAAAAGTACCTGCCTGCGACTAAGGCGCAGGCAGGTACTTTAAAAGAACGCAAAACCCGGATAGGAGATACGAAAATTAGGCAGTTTGCGCTTTTTGCTCTTCGTAGTAGCGCTGAGATTCGAGAATGGCCGCTTTGGCTTCCACTTCGCTTTCCCAACCTTCGATGCCTACTTTTTTCTCTTCGAGGTCTTTATAAACTTGAAAGAAGTGCTCGATTTCGCGAATGAGGTGGGGATTCACGTCGCTCAGGGCGTGGAGTTTATTCCAGATGGGATCGGAGACGGGCACGCAAAGAATTTTGGCGTCGGGGCCTTTTTCGTCGTGCATTTTGAACAGACCAATGGGCCGCACTTCGATGATACAGCCGGGGAATGTTGGTTCAGAAACCAGCACCAGGGCGTCGAGGGCGTCGCCGTCGAGGGCTAGGGTTTTGGGGAAAAAGCCGTAGTCGCTCGGGTAGTGCATGGAAGAGAAGAGCATCCGGTCGTAGCGGATCAGCTTGTGCTCGTAGTCGTACTCGTACTTGTTGCGGCTGCCTTTGGGTATTTCGACGATCGCATCCAGCGTAAAATCATCTTTGTGCTTGGCCATGAGGAAGATTGTTTGGTTATTATGGATAATATAGCTCAAGGTAAGCAGCGCAACTTCCTTATCAAAGAACTAAGGTCATTGTCGGGAAGAAAGTGGTATTTGCTTACGAAGCGCAGACATTATTCGGCTGCTTTACTGTCGAAGAAGCGAGCCAGGGATTTGTGATAAAGCCCGCTGTACGAAGAAACGTACACTTGATCGCCAAAAGGCACTACGCCCGTGACGGCCAGCCCTTCTAGCCCCTCGCTGTTCAGCTCGCGGACGTGCCATTGCGGGCCTCCGTCGTTCTGCACGCTGAAAAGCTGCGAATGCCTCGACAGCACCAAGCTATCGCCGATGGTGTAGAAGTGCCCGAGAATAAAGTCGCGCGGCAGGCCTTGTTGCAGCGTCCAGGTTTCGCCTTCGTCCTCAGAGATGTAGATACGATCCATCTCGCCCTGGCCGTAGAGACGGTTCTGGTAGCGGAACATGTTGTAGAGATCTTGAGAAATAACCTTTCGATAGTTTCCATCTGGATAGACCTTTAACACACCTTCGCTATGCCCGACAATAAAATAATCATTATATGCTTGTGTAAAATAAATGCTTATTGGAGCAGGGCCGGAGCTATTTTGGTGTAAAGGAATGCGTATTGTATCTGCTAGCAATATGTGATGAGGATAGTCAGACGAGAGGCTGAACAAGTATAGCTCAGGTTCTGCTGAGCGGGTGATTACAGGAACTAGACATTGATCAGCATTATTAAAACTGATTGTATTTAGGCCCCAATGCCAAAAAGCAACGTTGGCAAAGTCAGCACTAAACCTGTACGAAACTTTGGTCTGCTGATGCTGTGTGAGTACCCAGACTAAGGAAACTTCATTTCTCTGGGAGTCCCTATATAAGTAGGTGAAGTATTTTTCCGTAATCGGCATCCTATTCAAAGGAGGATTATCGTTTCGCCTGAGATACTTTGTTACATCTCCCTCCCGAGAAATGCTTCCTATGAAGCCGAGTCCATATGCAAATAAATTATCATCGGTGGCGTACAAATTATTGATCGAAGCAAAGTAAGTGTCGAACCCAGCGTGCCGCTGCCAATTTTCTTCGGGCAAGACCTCCTCTTGGGTGCACTCCGTAGCGCGGCAGCCTCCTAAAAGGGCGATCAGGAGCACAAAAACGAATGCGTAGGGATGTTTCATCTTGCGGGCAGAAAGAAAATAACCTTGTAAAGATATTTTCTTTTCAAGGCATTAACAAGATGCAATCTGACTTTTTCTGCCCTGCGGGTCACTCCGCCACAAAAGGCATCCGCACACGCACCTGATCCCAGTTCAGGCGGATTTCGCCCTGGTTCCCGGTGGTGGGGGCTACCTCGTAGGTGAGGCGCTGCACCACCTGGCCGAGCGTATCGGGCGTGACGGTCAGCCGCACCAAGTCGCGGGCCGGGTCGTATTCTTCGGCCAGGTGCTGGTCGTAGTGTTCGTTGAGAATCAACTGCCACTGCGTACGCCCCGGAATGGTGAAAAAGCCGTAGGTGCCGGCCGGGATTTGAGTGTCGGCGATGCGTACGGGTTGGCCAAACGTAACGGCCGTAGCCCAGTGCGACCCGCTCACCCACACTTGGTCGTAGGAGACCAGGCCGTTCCAGAGCACGCGGCCGCGCTTGCCGGGCGAGCCGTAGTTGATCACCACCTCGGTGCCGCCCACGGTGCCCCGGGCTTCGCGCCGGGCCGACCCCGTAAATT
>DAIMZG010000077.1:0-8437 GCA_036734065.1 Catalimonadaceae bacterium | reverse complement strand
ACGCGCGAAGTGCCGATGGCCGACGTGCTGCGCGTGTGCGAAAGCGGCTACACGATGCCGCAGAAATCCACTTACTTCTACCCCAAAGTGATCGGCGGTTTCTTGTTCAGTTCCATTGCCGAAGACGAGATCGGGCGGTTGCCCCATTGCCACGTATGACATTGCCTTCCTTCATTTTGGCTTCCAAATCGCCCCGGCGACAGCAATTGCTGCGCGATGCGGGCTTCGACTTTGAGGTGCGCACCCGCGAGGTGGACGAAAGCTTTCCGCCCGACCTGCCTGCCCGCGAGGTGGCGCCCTACCTGGCCGCACGCAAGGCCGAGGCTTTTGCCGATGCCCTCGACGAGCGCATCGTCCTGACGGCCGATACGGTGGTGGTGCTCGACGAGCGGCCCCTCAACAAACCCGCCGACCGGGCCGAGGCCCTGGCGATGCTGCGCCTCCTTTCGGGGCGGGTACACGAGGTGGTAACGGGCGTATGCCTTTTCAATGTGCGGCAAAAAATCGTGCTGTCCGACACGACGCGCGTCCATTTCCGGACGTTCAGCGAGGAAGAAATGGCTTTTTACGTGGATACGTTCGCTCCCTTCGACAAGGCCGGGGCCTACGGCGCCCAGGACTGGATCGGGCTGGTGGGCATCACGCGGCTGGAGGGTTCCTATTTCAACGTGATGGGCTTGCCCGTACACCGGGTGTACGCCGCCTGGCAAGAAAACGCGTGGTAGCCGCTCAGCGCACCCGAAACTGCGCCCGCACGGGCAGGTGGTCGCTGAGGGTGCGCATGTCCTGGCGGTCGAGCAGGTAGGGCACTTGCACCGAGCCGGGCACCAGCCGCTGGTGCATCGCCGTGTTGGGCAAGATGTGGTCGAGGCGGCGGGTGGGGCCATCAGAAGGGTGCGTATGCACGCTGTCGGGCAGGGGATCTACGAGGCGCACCCGCGTACCCCGGCCCAGCAGGGTTTCAATCTCCGTCGAGCCGGGCACGGCATTCAAATCGCCCACGAGTAGCAAATTTGCCTTGCGATTTTCGCGCTGAAAACGCGCAAACTGCGACCGGAGAAAATTGATCTGGCCCAGCCGCATCCCTACGTCGCGCTCGCCGCGGCCCGCCTTGAGGTGAGCGCCCGCCAGCGTGAAGACGAACTGATCGCTGACCAGCACGTCCACGGCCAGCAGGCGGGTGTTGAGCTGGCTCTGGGTTTCGAGACGGCCTGTGCTGTCGGGCGTGTGCAGCACGGGCGTCGTGACGGTCTGGTAACTATAGACCGTCCCGAGGGGGACGCGGCTCATGACCACCACGTTCATGTACCAATCAAAACTTTCGGCCGCTGCAAAGAAGCGGTAGCCCAGTTCGGGCCAAAGCGAGTCGGCCAGGTGCTGCAGATAGGCACCGCTTTCAAATTCTTGCAGCACCACCACGTCGGCGTCGGCACGGCGCAGGGCCTCAGCCAGCAGCCGGGCCTTGGTACCGACGAGCGAATCGGAACGGTCTTCGCGGCGGTTGCGGATGTAGGGGTTGTCGTGCTGATCTACGAAGTGCTCGACGTTCCAGGAAAGCACCGTCAGCGTATCCGTTACCGGATTGACGTAGCCCGTTGGCGACACGGTGGCGTACTGGCGAAAGTCGGCGCGGCGCGGCTGGGCCACCACGGCGGGCACAAGCAGCCACCAGATCCACCAGCCCGCGCATCCGAGGAGGTACGCGCGCCGGGGGCGGGCAGCAAAAACAGTTATTTGCATGGGAAGGAAAAGATATTGGCGCATTGGGCGTACGGATGGGCCGTCACCCCGATCGGGGCGACGGCCTTCGATGGATCAAAGCTAGCGACAATCCGGAAACGCGCCGCAGGCAACGGGCAAAATTTACGGGCGAAACGGGAAAGCCCGCAGATGTGAGCAAAGGGTAAATCGGCGGATGTGCGGCCATTTTCAGACGCAGTAAATGGTTAATTTGGCCTCGAAATACTTATCCACTCATTTCCCCAAAAATTATGCGTTCGCACGAAATTGATTACCAAATTCTGGGCAATGACATCCAGGTCGTCGAGGTTGAACTTGACCCGCAGGAAACAGTGATTGCCGAGGCCGGGGCCATGCTTTACATGGAAGCGGGCATTGACTTTGCCACCAAAATGGGCGACGGCTCTGACCCGCACGCGGGTTTGTTCGGTAAGCTCAAATCCGTGGGCGCTCGCCTGCTGACGGGCGAATCGCTGTTCATGACGCACTTCACCAACCACGGTACAGGCAAACGGCGGGTCAGTTTTGCGGCGCCCTATCCGGGTACCATCGTGCCCGTGCCGCTCAGCAGCCTGGCCGGGCAGGCGCTCATTGTGCAGCGCGACGCCTTTTTGTGCGCAGCGTTGGGCACCAAGGTTACGGTCACGCTCAATCGCAACCTCGGTAGCGGATTGTTTGGGGGAGAAGGCTTCGTATTGCAAAAGTTGGAAGGCGACGGGATGGCCTTTATCCACGCCGGGGGCACCCTGATCGAAAAACACCTCCAAAACGAAACCCTGCGCGTGGACACGGGCTGCGTGGTGGGCTTCGAGACGACGATCAACTACGATGTGCAACGCGTACGAGGGCTGCGCTCGATGGTGCTGGGAGGCGAGGGGCTATTTCTAGCCACTTTGCAAGGCACCGGGCGCGTCTGGTTGCAGTCTATGCCCATTCGCAAACTGATTCGCGCCCTGTTGCCCGCTGGCAAAAACGCCCGCAAAGAAAGCCGGGGGTTGATGCAGCAGTTTCTGGAAGACTAGGAATCGCTACGGTGGAGGTAGGACGGGGTCGAATTATCTCTGGCAGCGTGGTTGGCGTTGCGCGCTGCGAAAGCGCGGGTGGGCATCCATTCAATCAGCACCGCCTGCGCCACGATGCCCAAAGCAATGATGCCCGCGACTATAAAATTGTGCAAAGCCGGGTGGTAGATGGGATAGCCCGTGACAAACAGCAGGATGCCGCCCCAGGCTGCTTGCGGCTGTATGCGTCGGCCCAAGCGTTGCCACAAGGGCGCCGCCGAGGTGCTGGCGGCCGAGGCCGTACCGCGCCAGTGCCGTAGCAGCGAGCGCAAGGTCAGGAATGCGCCCGTCAGCATCACCAGCAAGGCAGTGACGCGGAAAGCCATGCCGAACGTGATCAGCTCGGGCGCCACTACGTGGTGATGGGCATAGACCAGGGCCACGAGCAAACTTAGCATCAGGGTGCGGGAGACTATCAGTGCCGAACCGTACGCCTGCGGCCAGCGCCCAAACACGAAAGACCGACTGACGATCAGGAAGCACAAAAGGGCAAAATAGGCAATCCAATACGTATAGAGTTGGGCGATTGTCATAGGTTCGATAAATGAGGCGATAGCCGGAAAGTTCGTGGGCGAACCACGATCACGAAAAAAGCGGGTAAGAAAACTGAATGGATGAACCGCAACGGCTATTTGCAGTATAACCAGACTACGTAAGCTACGCATTTTTACCTCGCGCGTTGAGCAACCCGACGGCCTGGCGTAGGTGCCAAACGTCCCCTTCAGCTATCTTTGTCCGTACGTACGCGACCCCTACCACCAATGAAACAACCCCTCCGCATAGGCCTGCTGGCCGAAGGCAAAACGCCGCCTGACCACCGCGTGGCCCTCACGCCGACGCAGTGCCAGCGCTGGCAACAGCAATACCCGCACGCACCCATTCGGGTGAAAGCCAGCGCCGTACGCAGCTATCCGGACGACGAATACCGGGCCGCGGGTTTGACCGTGGTGGATGACCTCAGCGACTGCGACGTACTGCTCGGTGTCAAGGAAGTGCCCATCGGCGAACTGATTGCCGGCAAGACGTACCTTTTTTTCTCACATACCATCAAAGCGCAGCCCTACAACCGGGATTTGCTCCGCGCCATCCTCGAACGGCAAATCACCCTCATAGACTACGAATGCCTGACCGACGAAGGGGGCAATCGGGTGATTGCCTTCGGATACTACGCGGGCATCGTAGGGGCCTACAATGGCCTGCGGGGCTATAGCCTGCGTACGGGGCGCTACGCATTGCGCCCCGCCCACACGTGCCAAGACCTGGCCGATATGGAGCGTGAATACGCCCAAATAAATTTGCCGGCCGACCTGAAACTGGCCATTACGGGCGGTGGGCGAGTGACCCAAGGAGCGGTGGAGGTACTGGCCGGGGCGGGCATCCGGCAGGTGTCGCCAGAGGCGTACGTGCAGCAACGGTTCGAACAGCCCGTGTTCACCGTATTGCGCTCGGGCCACTACCACGCGCGGGCCGACGGCCAGCCCTGGTCGTCCGACTATTTCTACCGCCATCCCGAGGGCGTGGTATCTACTTTTGGGCAATACTGGCCGCACACCGACGTGCTGATTGCGGCGGCCTACTGGCACCCACAGGCGCCAGTGCTCTTTACGGCGGCCGATATGCGGCGCCCCGATTTTCGGATTCGCCTCGTGGCCGATATCACCTGCGACATTGAGGGGTCTATCCCCAGCACCCGCCGGGCGGCCAGCGTGGCGGCGCCTTTCTACGACTATGACCCCCGTACGGGCGCTTTGCAAGACCCCTTCAGCGATCCGGCGCACGTAACGGTGATGGCGGTGGACAACCTGCCTTGCGAACTGCCGCGCGACGCCTCGCGCGATTTTGGCGAGCAACTGCTGGCCCGTGTGTTGCCCAACCTGGTGGCGCGGGGAATCGAAGATCCGCTCATTGACCGGGGTTGTGTAGCCCACGCCGGCGCCCTGCGTCCCCGGTTTGCGTACTTGCAAGACTACGTGGCGGGGCTTTAATATTTTGGATATTTTTACTAACTAGTAGGCACGCTGAATCCGTTTTATATTTGGTAAAGCGGTTTAAAGCCTGGGAAAATATTTGGTGAAAATTCTTAATATTTGAGAATGCGGTTATCAGGTTTTTGTATAACTTCAGATTCCCCTACCTTTACCGAACCAGTATTTGAGGCGCAAGATTGGTTGCCCCGCATTGTGCTTACCTATTGATCATTTGCCTAACCCTACTTTCAAACCATGGATACCTACTCTTACATTGCCAATGCGGACGTGAGCTACATTGACGACCTCTATCAGCAATACCAGCAAAATCCTGAAGCAGTAGATGCCAGTTGGCAACGTTTCTTCGAGGGGTTCGACTTCTCGCTCAAGTTTGGGGAGCGTAGTCCTAAGGGTAATGGCAATGGCAATGGCCATGGCCATACCGATACGGCCGACGCTCCCGTGCTGACGCCCCCGGCAGCCCGGGAACCCGGCCAGATTTCGGACAAAGAAGTGCTGGTGCGGGCCCTGATCCACGCCTACCGCAGCCGCGGCCACTTGCGCTCGAAAACCAACCCCGTCCGCGAACGGCGCGACCGCAAGGCGCTGCTCGATCTGTCCGACTTCAACCTCAGCGAGGCCGACCTAGACACCAACTTTGAGGCGGGCCACGAAATTGGCATTGGTCAGGCGTCGCTGCGCGAGATTGTGGCGGCCCTCAAAAAAATCTATGAAGGCCCCATCGGGTTTGAGTACACCTACATTCGCGAGCCGGAAGTGTTGGAGTGGTTCCAGCAAAAAGTAGAAACCGCGTACCTCAACTACGATCCACCCGTCGAATACAAGAAGCGCATCCTGAGCAAACTCAACGAAGCGGTGGTGTTCGAGAATTTTTTGCACACCAAATACATCGGGCAGAAGCGCTTTTCGCTCGAAGGCGGTGAAACCACCATTCCGGCCCTGGACGCGATCATCAACCTGGGTGCCGAACTGGGCATGGAAGAAATCGTGATCGGTATGGCCCACCGCGGGCGCCTCAACGTGCTGACCAACATTATGGGCAAAACGTACGAGAACATCTTCAACGAGTTTGAGGGCAAAGCCCAGCCCGATCTGACCTTTGGCGACGGCGACGTCAAGTACCACATGGGTTTCTCGAGCGAAGTAGAGACCACCTCGGGCAAAAAAGTCAACCTCAAGCTATCGCCCAATCCCTCGCACCTCGAGGCCGTCAATCCGGTGGTGCAGGGCTACGTGCGGGCCAAAGGCGAGGCGCTCTACGGCAACGACTTCCGCAAAGTGATGGGCATCCTCATCCACGGCGACGCGGCCCTCGCGGGCCAGGGAGTGGTGTACGAAGTCACGCAGATGTCGAAGCTGAAGGGCTATCAGGTGGGCGGTATCCTGCACTTTGTGATCAACAACCAGGTAGGATTTACTACCGACTTCGACGATGCCCGTTCGAGCATTTATTGCACGGACGTAGCCAAGATCGTGGATGCGCCCGTGATCCACGTCAACGGCGACAAGCCCGAAGCCGTCGTGTTTGCCGTGCGGCTGGCCACCGAGTACCGCCAGAAATTCAATCGGGATATTTTTGTGGACATGGTTTGCTACCGCCGGCACGGCCACAACGAAAGCGACGAACCCAAGTTTACGCAGCCCGATTTGTACAACATCATCTCGAAGCACCCTAATCCGCGCGAAATCTACAACAAAAAGCTCGTGGCCCTCGACGACGTGAGCGCCCAGTTGGCCAAGGACATGGACAAAGAGTTCCGCCAACTGCTGCAGGCCCGGCTCGACATGGTCAAGCAGAATGACTTGCCTTATACCTATCAAAAACTCGAAAAAGAGTGGCGGGAACTGCGCCGCTCCGAGCCGGCAGACTTCGACCAGTCGCCCGAAACGGGCATCAGCGAAGAAGTCATTGAACGGGTAGGCAAGGCCCTGACGCGCATTCCCAAGGGTTTCAAGCCGCTCAAGCAAGTAGAAAAATTGCTTCGGGAACGGCAGCAGATGTTCTTCGAAGACCGCGTTCTCAACTGGGCCGGTGGCGAACTGCTGGCCTACGGCTCGCTGCTTGACGAGGGGCGCAAAGTGCGCCTGAGCGGGCAGGACGTCCAGCGGGGTACGTTTTCGCACCGCCACGCCATTTTGCACGACGCCAAAACCAGCGAGGCCTACGGCTCGCTTGACCACATCCGCGAAGGGCAGCCCAAATTTGGTATTTACAACTCGTTGCTGTCCGAGTACGCCGCCTTGGGCTTCGAGTTTGGCTACGCCATGGCCGACCCGAGTGCGCTGACCATCTGGGAGGCTCAGTTCGGCGATTTTGCCAACGGCGCCCAGGTGATGATTGACCAGTTCATCGCCTGCTCGGAGAGCAAGTGGCAGCGGATGAACGGCGTGGTGTTGCTGCTGCCCCACGGCTACGAAGGGCAGGGGCCCGAGCACTCCAACGCCCGGCCCGAGCGCTTTTTGCAGCTAGCGGCCGAGTATAATATGGTGGTAGCCAACGTCACCAAACCGGCTAACCTGTTTCACATGCTGCGTCGGCAGATGACCTGGCCCTTCCGCAAGCCCTGCGTGCTGATGTCGCCCAAGTCGTTGCTGCGTCACCCGCAGGTAGTTTCTTCCCTCAGCGAGTTCACTTCGGGGCGCTTCCAAGAGGTGCTGCCCGACACCTACGCCGACAAAAAAGCTGTCAGCCGCGTGCTGCTCTGCTCGGGCAAGGTGTACTACGACCTACTGGAGGAGCAACAGAAGAATAAGCGCAAGGACATTGCCATCGTCCGGCTCGAGCAACTGCACCCCTTCCCCCACAAGCAACTCAAGGCGGTGCTCAGTGCCTACGACGACCAGACGCCCCTGGTGTGGGTACAAGAAGAGCCCGAAAATATGGGTGCCTGGACGTACCTGCTGCGCGTGTACCGCGAACGTCCGTTCGACTTGGTGGCCCGCAAAGCCAGCGCGTCGCCCGCCACGGGCTACAACAAAGTTCACGGCGTTGAGCAGGCCGAGATCATCCGCAAAGCTTTCGCCTAAACTTCCGGAGGTCGTGCGTGCCATGGCCTCCTCATCTGACCACTTCCTCAACAACCCAAACATCCATGAGCGTAGAAATGAAAGTGCCCGGTGTGGGCGAATCCATCACCGAAGTGGTGGTGGCCAGCTGGTACAAAGCCGACGGCGAACACGTCGAGGCCGACGAAATTGTGGCTGAGCTCGAATCGGACAAAGCCACCTTCGAGTTGCCCGCCGAAGCCAGCGGTACGCTGCATCACAAAGCCAAAGAAGGCGATACCCTCGAAATTGGCGCCCTGATTTGCACCATCGAAGAAGGTAGCGGCAATGGTAGCCAGGGCGGCGACGAAAAACCGTCGGCCCAAGAGGCACCCGCCGAGCCCAAATCGGCCCAGACCGATTCGCCCGAAGAGAAGGCTGCCTCCGGTGGCGGCCAGGTCTTCGAGATGGTGGTGCCCGCCGTGGGCGAATCCATCGCTGAGGTCACCATCGGTACCTGGAACTTCAAAGACGGCGATCAGGTCGAGAAAGAAGCTATCCTCTGCGAGATTGAGTCGGACAAGGCCACCTTCGACCTGCCCGCCGAGGCCAGCGGCACGCTCCGCATCGTGGCCGACGAAGGCGAGACCGTCGAGATTGGGG
>DAIMZG010000076.1:0-8735 GCA_036734065.1 Catalimonadaceae bacterium | reverse complement strand
TGGCCTCTTCGATGTAGGGCGTGCCCCGAAAGCACACGGGCGTCTGGTCGAAATAAGAATCGTTTTTTTTGGGATTGATCAGGTACTGCAGCGACGTCACGTCGGGGAAGCGGTCGGCCAGGTGAATCATGACGTCTTCGATGGCCGCCTGGTCGGGCTCGTAGAAAATCACCAGGACCATCACCTGGCCCGTGCTGGCCGTGCGGATCATGAGGTTGCGCAGCAGGCCGTGCTGCTCGACCAGGTCGAAGTACGTGTAGCCCCGGGCCTGGGCAAAGTCGTGCAGGGCCAGGCGGATGGCATTGGAAGGCTCGGGCTGGAGGTGGCACGTTTCGATGTGCAGGATCTTGTCGAACCGTTTGGGGATATGAAAACCCAGCGCGGCGCGGTCGCTGACGACCTCACCGGAGCGGATTTCTTCCTGCGTGAGCCACTTTTTGTTCGAAAAAGTAAACTCCAGTTTGTTGCGGTAGTGCTGCACGGCGGGCGCGGGCAGAATGGGCCGGATGGGGGGCAGTTGCACTTTGGCAATGCGCTCAAGGCTGTCGCGTACCTGTTTTTCTTTGTAGAAAAGTTGGGTTTCGTAGGCCACGTGCTGCCATTTGCAGCCGCCGCAGGTGCCGAAGTGCGCACAAAAGGGCGTAGTACGCAGGGGCGAATACTGATGGAAGCGCACGGGTACGCCCTCCATAAATTGCTTTTTGGTGCGCATAACCTGCACGTCCACCACGTCTTGCGGGGCGACGTCACGCACGAAGACCACCCGGCCCTCGTGCCGGGCGATGCACTGGCCTTCGGCCACCATGTCGCCAATAACGAGTTGGGTAAGCAGGGGACCCGCTTTTTTTTTCCTCATAGACGACAAAAGTAGCTAAAACATTCGGGCGTTGCCGACGGACATTTTCGACCTAAAATATATCCGCATAAATAATTTCTTCCTAAAAAAAAGTTAATCTAACACCCTTCTGTAGTCTCAGAAGTCGGATCGAAATTTATATTGTACAATTTTCGATCTTTTTGCGGACGACCAGTGGATGACCTTTCTATTGGGTAGGTGTTATTAAATACTTACATTGAAGAAATTCCCGACAGTGACGCGTATGAAATCATTATACCTCCTCATTGGCCTGCTGTTGGGGGGGGCGTTCGTGGCCCGGGCCTCGCACATTGTGGGCGGCGAAATTGCGATTTCGCACCTGCGGGGCAACACCTACCAGCTCACCCTCCAGTTGTACTTCGACCGGGTCAATGGGGTGCCCGGCGCCCTCGACCCCAACGTGGTGGTCAATGCCTTCAGTCAGACCAACAACCGTTACTTGGAAGGCTTCATGCTGCCCCGGGTACGTTCGCAGTACGTCAACTACCGCGACCCCGATTGCGAAATTGGCGCCTTGCGCACCGAGCAAATCACGTATTCGCGCGAGGTGGTGCTTTCGCCTTCGCTCTTCAGCGAGCCCTCCTACTTCGTCTGGGAGCGCTGCTGCCGCAACGGCGTCATCACCAATATCAACGCGCCAGGGGCCACGGGGATGGCTTTCTACACCGAGTTTCCGGCCATTCTCAACCGCAGCCAGCCCTTTATCAACGGGTCGCCGCGCTTTGCTATGCCTTTTGGCGACTACGCCTGCGTGGGCCAACCCTTTACGTTCGACTTTGCCGCCACCGACCCCGACGACGACGAATTGCGCTACTCGTTGCAAGTGCCCATCCGGGGCTTTACTTCGCCCACGGCACCCGTTACGGGCGCTCCCGTGGCGGGTCCCTACCCGCCCGTCACGTGGCGGCCCGGCTACGACGTGGCCAATACCATCCCGGGTACGCCCGCGCTGGCCATTGACCCTGTCACCGGACAACTGTCGGTGACGCCCTCCCGGGCTGGGCTCTTCGTGTTTTCGGTGCTGTGCGAGGAGCGACGCAACGGCATCGTGATTGGCGGCGTACGGCGCGACTTTCAACTGATGGTGCTCGATTGCCAGGGCAACGATCCGCCCAAGGTCGTCATGACCCACCCCGATCGCCCCGACCGCCTCTACGCCACCGGCGATACGCTAGTGATCCGTTCGGAAGACGAACGCTGTTTCGAACTGAAAGTCACCGATCCGAACCCCGGTCGGCTCCGCCTGATGTACGAGCCCCTCAACTACACGGCGGGCGCCAATACGCTTTCGTTCCCGCAAACTCGCCTCAGTGCGGGCGGCGACACGCTCACGGCCAGCATCTGCGGGCCGGGGTGCGGGGCCCGGCCCGAGCAACTCTATCAGGGCCGCGTGATCGTTTATGACGACGGCTGCCCGCAGCCCCTGAGCGACACGCTCATCATTCAGTTTCTGATCGAAGCCATCGAGAACCAGCCGCCCGTGCTGACGGCCACCCCCCAAGACCGCCGATTTGAACGGCTGGTGGGCGAAGAAGTACGCATCGTGGTGGAGGGCACCGACCCCGACAATGACTTGCTGACGCTCACGGTACTGGGCGCGGGCTTTGACCTGGAACGTTACGGCATGCAGGCGGCTCCCATCACGGGCCAGGGCTACGTCCGTACCGAACTGACCTGGACACCCACGTGCGACAACCTGTTTTTCAACGCGGGCCGCTATCAGGTGCAGTTTCTGCTCACCGACGACCGTTGCTACCCGCAGCTCAGCGACACCCTGACGGTGGATTTCACGGTGCGCGATGTCCAACTGGAGCAGCGCCGCTTCGAGCCGCCCAACGTGTTTACGCCCAACGACGACGGCGTTAACGATACGTTCCGGATTCCCGACAATGTGCTGCCCCTCGACAATTGCGATGGTCAGTTTATGCACATCGAGATTTATGACCGCTGGGGACGGCAAATTTTCCGCGACGAAGGCCGCAACTTTGCCTGGGACGGGGCGGGCGTGGCCGCAGGCACCTACTATTATTTGCTCTACTACACCGACAAGGTGTACAAAGGCTACGTGCAGTTGCTCCGGTAGCCCGCGCACCTGCGCCAAAACTGCGGCGATCCGCCTATCTTTGGGGCCTCATTCAGCGCGCAGACATGACCATCTCCGAGACTAATTTCCATTTTCCGGGCCAAACCGATTTTTACCGCGGCAAGGTGCGCGATGTATATTATTTCGGCGACCTGATGGCCGTGGTGGCTACTGATCGTATATCGGCTTTCGACGTAGTGCTGCCCCGGGCCATTCCGAGTAAGGGGCAGGTGCTCAACCAGACGGCGGCGCACTTTCTGATGGCCACGCGCGCAGTGGTACCCAACTGGGTGCTGGAGGTGCCCGACCCCAACGTAACGGTCGGGCGGGTGTGCCGGCCCTTTGCCATCGAAATGGTGATCCGCGGCTATTTGGCCGGCCACGCCTGGCGCACCTACGCCGCCGGGGGGCGCGTACTCTGCGGCGTGCCCTTGCCCGAAGGGCTGCGCGAGAACGACCCGCTGCCCGAGCCGATCATCACCCCTACCACCAAAGCGCACGCCGGACACGACGAAGACATCAGCCACGAAGAAATCTTGGCGCAAGGCCTGGCCAGCCCCGAAAACTACGCCCAACTGGAGGCCCACACGCGGGCCCTCTTTGCGCAGGGATCGGCCATGGCCCGGGCCCGCGGCCTGTTGCTGGTGGATACCAAATACGAATTTGGCCAGGCCGATGGCCAGCTTTACCTCATTGACGAAGTGCATACGCCCGACTCGTCGCGGTATTTCTACGCCGAAGGCTACGCCGAGCGTCAGCAACGGGGCGAGCCGCAGCGCCAGCTTTCGAAGGAATTTGTGCGGCAGTGGCTCATTGGCGAGGGTTTTCAGGGCCGCACGGGCGATGCGATGCCCGCAATGTCCGACGCCTGGGTGGAGGAAATTGCCCAGCGCTACCGCGAACTCTACGAGCGCGTAACGGGCCAACCGCTGGCCGCCGCTCCTCCCGGCGACCCCCTGACCCGCATCGAAGCCAGCATCGGCCGGGCATTTTCGAACCTGGTCTAACCCTGCGCAACGGGCATCGTTATAATTTCCTGTCCTGCGCAAGCCCCTGCCCGCGTCATGAGGGTTTGCCAAGCCCCACTTTCGATACAGACGTGGGCATTTTGAATACGCTACGGCACATTATATCACAAATTATTTACGCTATATTTTACACCCTACTGTATGAAATTTTCTATCGAGCATAAAGAGAAATGCAGCGTGCTCCGGCTGGAGGAGGAAAAACTGGACGCTTCGATTTCGCCCGACCTCAAAACTGAGTTTGTCAACCTCATCGGCAGCGAGGTGCGCAACATCATCCTAGACCTGGCGCGCGTCAAGTACGCCGACTCTTCGGGGCTGAGTTCGATCCTGACGGCCAATCGGCTGTGCGACGAAAAAGGTGGCATGTTTGCCCTGGCCGCCCTCAACGACCACGTTATGAAGTTGATTAAGATTTCCCAGCTCGATACGGTACTCAACCTGGTGCCTACCGTAGAGGAAGCCGTAGATGCCGTGTTCCTCCACGAAATTGAGAGCGAAATGCGCAGCGAAGGAGGCGAAAAATAGCCGTACGTGGACTTTACGATTGACATCCTGGGCGCCAATTCGGCCAACTTTGCCTACGGTCGGCATCAGACGTCTCAGTTGCTAAGCATCCACCAACGGCTTTTTCTGGTAGATTGCGGGGAAGCCACGCAGTTGCAATTGCAACGCTACCGCGTGCGCACCAACCGCATTGATCACATCTTTATCAGCCATTTGCACGGCGACCACTACCTCGGCCTGATCGGTTTGCTTTCGACCATGCACTTGCAGGGACGCAAGGAAGACTTGTGGCTTTATGGCCCCGCCGGGTTGGCCGAGATTCTGACGGTGCAGTTCCGTCATTCCGATACGCAATTGCAGTACCCCATTCACTTTTGGGCCACTGACCCCACGCAGCCCCAAACCTTATTGGAAAATGACACCCTGACGGTGCGCAGTTTTCCGCTTTCGCACCGGGTGCCCTGCTGCGGGTTTTCGTTTCACGAAAGCCCACGGAAGCACAAGATCCGGAAGGAAAAACTGCCGGGCGGATTGCACCCGGGGCAACTGGCGGCCCTCAAGCGCGGCGAAGATCTCTACGACGCCGAGGGTCATTTGCTGCACCGCAACGCCGACCTGACCCTGCCCCCACCCCATGCGCGCCGCTACGCCTTCTGCTCGGATACCCGCTACGACGAAAGCCTCTTGCCCCACATTGCCGATGTGGACGTGCTCTATCACGAAGCCACCTTCACCGAAGCCCTGCGCGACCGCGCCCACGCCACCTACCACTCGACGGCCGCCGAGGCGGCCCGCATCGCCCAAAAGGCCCGCGTCGGCCGCCTGCTCATTGGGCATTATTCTTCGCGCTACCGCGACCTCACCCCCCTGCTGGACGAAGCCCGCACCATCTTTTCTGAAACTTACCTGGCCCTGGAAGGCGAACGCATTACGATCGAACCATGATTACTTCTACGCCGGACGCCCCGCGCGCCTATACGGAAGCTGACCTGCGTAATCAGCAAAAGAAAAGTTTTTTGTTCATCGTCCTGAGCGGCGTGTTTCTGACCAACGCGCTGCTGGCCGAGCTGATCGGCGTCAAGATCTTTTCGGGCGAAAGCACCCTGGGTGTGGCCCCCGCCCAGATTCCCTTCTTCGGCGAGTTTGTGCTCGACTTCAACCTGACGGCCGGGGCGGTGCTCTGGCCCTTTGTGTTCATCACGACGGACATCATCAACGAATATTTCGGCATTCGGGGCGTGCGGCGCATCAGTTTCCTGACGGCCCTCTTTATTGTCTATTCGTACTTTGCCATTCTGCTCGTCACGGAGTTGCCACCGGCCACGTTTTGGCTGGAGGTAAATGCCCAAGACGCCGACGGGCGCCCATTCAACATTGACTTTGCCTTCAACACCATTTTTCGGCAGGGACTGGGCATCATGATCGGCTCGATTGTGGCCTTCTTGCTGGGGCAACTGCTCGACGTGACGGTTTTTCAGGCTCTGCGCCGCCTGACGGGCAGCCGCCAAGTATGGCTGCGCGCCACCGGCTCGACGCTGGTTTCACAACTGGTAGATAGCTTCGTGGTGCTGATTATCGCCTTCTACATTTTTGGCAACTGGAGCTTGCAGCAGGTAATTGCCGTCAGCCTCATCAACTACCTGTTCAAGTGCGGCTCGGCCGTGGTGCTCACGCCCCTGCTCTACGTGGCCCATTACGCGATTGACCGCTACCTGGGCAAAGACTTTGCGGAGGCCGTTACGGCCGAGGCCGCGCAGGGCAGCCAGTCGGCAAACTGACCGGGCTGAACAGTTTTATTTCACAGGCTTTCCGGGGCGCTTGCCTCCTAGAACGGATATTATCCCACTCGTTTTTTGTTCGGTAACACCCTACGAAAATGAACCTGACCACCGAAAACATCCTGCTCTTGGGGTCGTTGCTGCTGCTGGCCAGCGTTTTGGCCAGTAAAACTTCGTCCAAGTTTGGTGTTCCGACCTTGTTGATTTTCCTGGGGATCGGTATGCTGGCTGGTTCGGACGGTATTGGCGGTATCCATTTCGATGACCCTAAGCTTGCGCAGTTTATCGGCATTGTAGCGCTCAATTTTATTCTTTTTTCGGGAGGTCTGGATACCAACTGGAACGCCGTGAAGCCCATCTGGCGGGAGGGATTGGTCCTTTCCACGCTGGGCGTACTGCTGACGGCCGTTTCGCTCGGCCTTTTTGTCTGGCTTATTACCAATTTCTCGCTGTACGAAAGCCTATTGCTAGGGGCCATTGTGTCCTCTACCGACGCGGCCGCGGTGTTTTCTATTCTCCGCTCCAAGAACTTGTCTTTGCGCACCAACCTGAGGCCTACGCTGGAACTGGAGAGTGGCAGCAACGACCCGATGGCCTACGTGCTGACGATCGCCTTTTTGGCGCTCGTTACCCAGCCCGACAAAACCATTTGGTCAATTGGCCCTTTCTTTTTGCAGCAAATGATCTTGGGGGCAGCGGCAGGATATACCCTGGGCCGGGCGAGCAAGTTGGTCATCAATCACCTCCAACTGGGCTTCGAAGGACTCTATTTTGTACTGGTCATCGCCCTGATGTTCATTACGTTTTCGGTGACCGACTTTGTGGGGGGCAATGGCTTTCTGGCCATCTACGTATGCGCTGTTTACCTGGGCAACCAGGATTTTATCCACAAACAAAGCATACTCAAGATGTACGATGGATTGGCGTGGCTCATGCAAATTGTGCTGTTTCTCACGCTGGGCCTGCTGGTATTTCCTTCGCGCGTGTTGCCCCTGATGGGCATCGGCCTGTTGGTTTCGTTGTTTCTGATTTTTGCCGCCCGTCCCCTGAGTGTCTTGCTTAGCCTGGCATTTTTCCGGATGAGGTTTCGGAGGCGCCTTTACATCTCTTGGGTAGGCCTGCGCGGCGCGGTTCCCATTGTCTTTGCCACCTATCCGCTGCTGGCCGGCATCGAGAAGGCCGACGTGATTTTCAATATCGTATTCTTTGTTTCGGTCACTTCCGTGCTCATTCAGGGTACGACCCTGGCTGTGGTAGCCCGGTGGCTAGAGGTAGTAATGCCCGCCGGAAGGTCAACCAAAGTCGCCCTTGATCAGTTGATGTCGGACATTCCCAAAACTTCGCTGCGCGAGTTTCGGGTGGCCTCCGGCTCTGTGGCCGCCAACAAGAGGATTGTTGAACTTCATTTTCCCAAAACTGCCTTTATCGTCATGATCAAAAGGGAGGGCTTGTACATCCGGCCGGGTGGGTCAACGATGGTCGAGGCGCACGACACCTTGATGGTACTGGCTGACGACGCAGAAAGCCTCGAGCAGGTACAAGACATTATTTCCTGATGGCCATGCCGCTAATGTCGTACCCGCCGCAAATTGTCGCAGACGATGGCCGTGGCCAGAGCCACGTTGAGCGACTCGGCGCCCTGGCCCTGGGGGGCGTAGGGCGGAATGGTGATGCGGTGCCCCACCAAAGGCGCCAGCGCGGACGAGATGCCGTTGGCCTCGTTGCCCATGAGCAAGATGCCGCCCGGCGCAAAGGTGGTCTCGTACACGCTTTTGCCTTCCATGAACGTTCCGTAAATCGGAATGGACGAGTGGTTGCGTACATAGGTCGGTAAATCGGTATAATGCCAATGCACGCGTGTGAAAGAGCCCATGGTAGCGGCAATCACTTTGGGGTTGTAAAAGTCCACCGTGGTGGGCGAACAGATCAGTTGGCGGATGCCGTACCAGTCGGCCACCCGCACGATGGTGCCCAGGTTGCCGGGATCGCGCACGTCGTCGAGCATGAGGGCGTAGGCATCGGGGGCAGGCACCAGGGGCACGGGCGTACGAAAGGCGGCCACGGCCAGGGCCGTGTCGTTCTGGCGGAAGGTGCCCACGCGCTGCAGGTCTTCGGCGCGTACGAGCGTAGGCGCCGTAGCGGCAATATCTAACGCTTTCCGGTTTTGTGCGTAAAAATCGGGGGTCGTCCACAGGTGCTGGATCGCGAAATCGGCTTGCAGCAATTCGAGCACACTTTTCCCGCCTTCTACCAGAAAAACTCCGTATTGCTGGCGAAATTTTTTCTGTTGCAGAGACTGTACATATTTGAGTAAGCCTTTTGAAATCATCTGTTTATACCATTGGAATATTACTGGCGCTGCTCACGTCTTGTCGGGTCGCCGAGCGCTACACCCGCGAAGACCAGGCGTTGCTGGTGCGGCAGCAAGTCGAAGGTAACCAAGAAATTGGCAGCGCTGCCCTGAG